>FXLX01000003.1 GCA_900180385.1 uncultured Candidatus Thioglobus sp.
TATCTATAAAAGTCGTTGGGCTTTTGGTAGTATCTACAACTTGATTGGCTGCATACACATTACCCATGCTACTTAATACAAAAGCGTTTATGTGGCTTAGTATTAAAAACAGGGTGAATGACTTTTTAAGTGTGTACATTAAATATTATTTTAGGCTGGCTTTCTAAAAAGTTTCATTTTAACCTTAAAAATCCCATTTTGGGGGGGGTAAAATATTGATTTTGGTATTGTAATTTGGCATGGTTGATTTTAGCCTTTGGAATCTACACTAATAATAAAGCCTTACTGACTTTGGTTTTGGTAACCGCCACTTCCGAGATTGCTTGGTATGTTGAACTGTTTGCGATTATATTTAATTTGGACTACAACCTAACTTTACTGGATTATTTATTAGAAGACAGAGATTGGATGGTAGTCATTAATGACTGGATGAGTTTTGTTGTTCATACCTTGCTGTTTCCAGTTGCTTTTTATTACGTCAAAAGCGTTGGATTCGACAAGCAAGCCTTATACAAGATTTTGTTATTTGCTGTTAGTTTACTGGCAGTCAGTTTCTTTTTAAGCACAAGTGTCAATACAGGTGTGTATCTTAATTGCGTAACTACTCAGGTTAATTGTGGATTATTTGATGGAACTAGTAGTGATTTATCCCATTTGTTTTTAGTGAGTGTGTCAGTGATTGCTTGGATTGTGTTTTTCTTCTTTTTATTAAAAAGGTTATTTAAGAGCAAATGGTTAAAAAATTAAAAGTTGTATTTGTGTCGTTAAGTTTACTTATCAGCCTTATTGCTGCTGCCGATGTCAATGATGATATTCAAAGAAAGCAAGCGCAAGACAGGCAACAGTTAGAACTTGAAAAATCCTTAAAGGAACAATTTAAGCTAAAAACAAAACAGCAGGTAATGCCAAGGCAAAAGATTGGAACTAATATTGTCGATTCAAGTAAATGTGTCAATATCAAGCAAATCAACACCTCAAAACAAAATTTAATAGATGCTCAGTTAATTCGTGACCTTAAGCAAGAATATCAAGGCAGGTGTCTTGGCGTTAAGCAAATCAACCAACTGATTAAAGAATTGCAAAATATCTATCAGAATAATGGTTTTGTTACCACTAAAGTGGGACTTGGCGTTCCACAAACTAAACTTAAACAAGGCATTTTAGATATTAGTATTGAAACAGGTTTTACAGATTCAGTCAGCTTTAACTCACGAGTCATTGACAATACAGATTTTGCAAGGCAGTTAATTTTTGATGACTTGATTGGCAAGCCCTTGAATATCAATGACATCAACAAACGTGTTAATCATGTCAATCGATTAAATTCTCATCAAGCAAAACTAAGCATTAAGCCCAGTAAAAAACAATATCACTCCGAGATTATTATTGATGATAACAAACAAGATTATCAGCCATTTAGCATTACTTTGGATAACTCAGGTTCCAAGTCAACAGGTGTTGACAAGATGAAGCTGAACGCAGATTGGGATGATTTTTTGATTCCACTGTCCAAATGGTCGTTTAATTATGCTTTTCCTGCCCATGCAGAGAAAGATAAAAAAGATTCAAATGCTTATACTTTAGATGTGTCTTTTCCTTATAGAGATTATTTGCTTAATTACAACGCAACAAAGTCTGACTACGACACCAATCAAGTGCTAACAACGGGCGATACTTTTTATTCATTTGGCAACACCACAACCAAAAACTTTTATCTAACAAAATATCTAAACAAGACCAATGAGCAAGATAACAAAATCAAATTGGGGGTAAGTCTGAGTGACGAAGAGAGCTATTCTAAATTAAGAGGTATTATCACTAAAAATGAAGTCGGCTCTAGAAAACTCAGTGTTTTGTCTTTGGGGTATGAGCATAGTTTTCAACTCAGTGATAAGTCAACACTGTATTTAAATCCAAGTGTCAATCGAGGTATCGATGCTTTTGATGCGTTAAATGATGATGAGTCTGGATTAGATGCCAAAGCACAATTTAGTTTATTCAAATTCTATGGTTATTATGCAAAACCTTTAGAATTAAACAAAAAGCGATTTAATTTAATGAGCAGCTTAAATATGCAAATCAGTGAAGATGAGTTGTTCGCCGCACAAAGTTTTAGTATTGGTGGACAAGGCAGTGTTAGAGGTTTTAAAGATGAGTCGATAGCTGCAAAATCAGGGTTTTATATTCAAAATAATTTATCGGCTAACTTAAATCAATGGCTGGGTAATAAAACAAATGATAACAGTAAAATAATTGGCACGATATTTTTTGATTATGGTCGTATTCATCCAAATTCATCAGACTATCAAACTTTGTCAGGTACTGGTGTTTCAATTAAACTGCAAAATAAAGATATTGAGGTTGAATTAACAGTGGCTAAAAACTTGAAAAAACCAAATTTTATCAATGAGGATAGTGCGAGTTATTTTACGGTTAGTTATAAATTTTAAAAAAACCAAATTCAAGATTAGTTTATCCACCAATAATCACTTTCAATTTCTCAGCTGTTTTTTCCGAAGGCTTTTTCTCTCCACTTTCCCAAAATTTAACAGTGGTTGAATCAACTTTTAGCAGTTGAGCAAACTGCTTCTGATTAAGCCCGAGGTGTAACCTATGAAGTTTAATTTTCTCTGCAAAGGTAGTTGGTGATTTTTTGTTTTGTGCATTGTTTATTAAAGGACAATAGTTTAAAAATTCCATAATCTTAGGATAGTATTTTGCAGGGATATTTTTAGTGCTATTCTTTTCCCAATTAACTATTGTAAAATTATCAGTTCCTATGATTTTCCCAACATCTTTTTGAAACAAATTATTTTCCAACCTTTTCTTTTTAATATGGTCGCCCAGTGTGATTAATTCTTTAGGCATACCTGCAATAGGCTTTGGAACAACAAATACGAGGGAGGGCAACAAGGCACAGAAACCCTGCCCTTGCGGATATTATGGCGATGGCACGACCAAATAGATAAATACAAAAACAAAATTTCAGGGCCATTGTTGGATCGTATTGATATGGTTTTAGATGTGCCACCCTTGCCTAAAGAGGTGTTACTATCCCAGCAAAATGAGAACATAGAAAAGAGTGAAACAATCAGAACTCGCGTGCTTGATTGTTATAATAGGCAGCTGCAAAGACAAGGCAAATTAAATGATCAGCTTAATACTGATGAAGTAGATAAATTGATTGTTTTAAATGCCGATAATAAGCAACTATTGGAAAGTGTGATTGATAAATTACAACTTTCAGCAAGAGCTTATCATCGAATTTTAAAAGTGGCTAGAACCATTGCTGATTTAGATCATTCTCAGGTTGTTGAACAACAACATTTGATTGAAGCAATTGGGTATCGTCGACATAATGGATAAAAAAATGGTAATTATTCCCGCAATTGATTTAAAAGATGGACAATGTGTACGCCTAAGACAAGGTTTAATGGATGATACGACCGTATTTTCAGACAATCCAGTTGAGATGGCGGCCCAATGGGTTAATCAAGGCGCTAAGCGCTTACACTTGGTGGACCTTAATGGCGCCTTTGAAGGCAAACCTATTAACGCTTCTAGTGTGACTGAAATTACCAAAGCATTTCCAAATTTGCCAGTGCAAATTGGCGGCGGTATTCGTGACATGCAAATTGCCAATACTTACATTGAGGCAGGTATTAGCTATTTGATTATTGGCACAATGGCAGTAACACACCCAGAGTTTGTCTCTGAGTTATGTCGTGAATTTCCAGGAAAAATCATTGTTGGCTTAGATGCAAATAATGGCTTGATAGCAACAGAAGGTTGGGCTAAGCAAACAGATTTACACGTGGTTGATTTGGCTAAAAAATTCGAACAAGATGGTGTTAGTTCGATTGTTTATACCGATATTGCCCGTGATGGCATGATGCAAGGTGTGAATGTTGAAGCCACGGCAGATTTAGCCAAGCAAACTTCAATTGATATTATTGCCTCAGGCGGCATTACTAATATGGATGATATTACCAACTTATTAACAGTTACACACCACGGCATTGGTGGCGCAATTACCGGTCGAGCTATTTATGAAGGTACGCTTGATTTTGCCAAAGCGCAGCAATTGTGTGATCAGCATCAGCAAGGCTAATGAATATTGAAGTTGCTTACGCATTAGAAAAAAAACAAACCTTATTAAGCTTAGAGGTGGACGAAGGTATTAGCTTAAAGCAAGCTATTGAAAATTCGGGCATCTTAGTGCTTTATCCACAAATCGATTTAAGCAAAGATAAAACTGGAATTTTTGGAAAAATTGTCAAACTAGATGCAATATTGCGTGATAAAGATCGAGTAGAAATCTATCGACCACTTATTGCTGACCCTAAACAAGTGCGAAAAGAGCGTGCTGCTCAAGGCAAAAAAATGCGTAGTAGCAAAAAATCCTAATTTTTGGTAAAATAGCGCTTTAATTTAAAAAATATTACATGAGCGAAGATCAGCCTCCGTCGACACAGTCTTTCTTAAGAAGATTGCTCAAACAGTTTTTTCACACACCAATAAATTCTAGTGATGCACTTTTACAAGCGCTAAAAGAAGCCGAAGAAAACCACATTATTGATTCTCATAGTCGTAGCATTATCGAAGGCACATTGCAGCTTGAAAATATGGAAGTACGTGATGTTATGGTGCCAAAGTCAAAAATGGTTACTATTGAGCATAATGCAAAAACCAAAGAGTTGCTCGACATTATGATTAAATCAGCACACTCCCGTTTTCCAATTATTGATTCAAATCGTCATAAAATTCAGGGCATTGTTCTTGCCAAAGATTTATTAAGTTATTTAGCAGGCGATAAACGCCATGACTTTAACTATAAAGAATATTTACGCAGTGCAATTTTGGTGCCAGAAAGCAAAACATTGGGCGCCTTACTTAGAGACTTTCAGCAAAAGAAATCACACATGGCAATTGTAATGGATGAATATGGGGAAATTGCTGGCTTGGCCACTTTGGAAGATGTGCTGGAACAAATCGTTGGTGAAATTGAAGATGAACATGATCTAGAAGAAGACAATATTATTGATTTTGGCGATGGGCGTTTCTTGCTTAAAGCCAATACACCAATTGAAGAATTTAACGAATTTTTTAAAGTAACTCTAAGAGTTGACAATGTTGATACGGTAGCTGGTTTTGTTATTACTGGCTTTACTCGATTGCCAGAACAGATGAATGAAATTAATTTACAGGGTTTTAAATTTAAAGTATTAAAAACAGACTCGCGCCGTATTCATTTGCTAGAAGTTGAGTATTTAAATAACAAAAAAAAGAATTAATGGATATTTTACTGAGTGTTTTTTTAATGGGCTTACTAGGTGGCGTACATTGCTTAGGAATGTGTGGCGGTGTGGTTGCTATGTTGACGGCAAGTCTCGATTCAGACGTTAAATCCAATCCTAAAAAAGTAGCGCTCTTCCATCTTAATTACAATATTGGCCGAATTTTAAGCTATATTTTAATGGGTATTGTTTTTGGTTTGCTGGGCGCAATATTAACTCAAACATTGCAAATGAATCTTGTTGATAAGTCCTTAAGAATTTTCTCAGGAGTGCTGATGGTGATGGTGGGTTTGTATATCGGTGGCTGGTCATCTGGTATTCAGATATTAGAAAAAATTGGTGCAAAATTTTGGGCGATTCTACAACCGCTAAGCAAACGTTTTCTGCCAGTTAAAAATCTAAAAGGCGCTTTTTTTATAGGATTATTATGGGGCGGAATCCCTTGTGGTTTGGTCTATGGCGCCTTGAGTTTTGCTATTATGTCTGGCTCAGCTGCTGATGGCGCGCTGATAATGCTAGCATTTGGATTAGGTACATTGCCTAGTTTATTACTGATGGCGAGTTTATCTACTCAGTTAACACGTTTTGTGCAAAAACCATTTGTTAGGAAATTGTCAGGCTTGCTGATTATTGGTCTAGGTATGGCGGCATTATGGATGCCTATTAACTCTATGATTAATGGGAAGCCGCATGGGCATAATAATACCCAACAGCATAAAATGCAATTAGACATGCCTGTCAAAACGCCACATGGTTCAAGAAAATTCCCTAAACCTACCGATTTTGATTATCTGACTTAAATTATGTCATTAGAAAACACCGCACAACTGGCCATAGAATTATTAAAAAAACACGATATTAGTGGCTATGAGATTTTCCTTAGTTCGAGTTCTGGTGTCTCTACAGCAGTACGATTAGGCAAGGTTGAAACGCTTGAATATCATTTAGACAAATCCTTCGATATTAATGTTTATATGGGCAATTCTAAGGGCCATGCGTCGAGTGTTGATTTAAGTGATAGCGGCATTTTAAAAACCATTGAATCAGCTTGCTTGATTGCTAAATACACCCAAGCCGATCCTTTTAATGGCTTGGCGCCAAAAGAGCTGATGGCATTTGAAGTGCCAGATTTAAACATGTATCATCCTTGGGAATTAGATCCAGACCATAGTATTGATTTAGCAATGCGTTGCGAAGCCCAAGCACTAGCACACAGTAGCATTGATAATTCTGATGGTGCTGAAGTGTCAAGCTATCAAGGCGAAGGTTTGTATGCTAATTCTAACGGCATGATGAGTGTACAAAAAGGTGCAAAACATTCACTTAGCTGTAGCGTTATTGCTAAGCAGGGCAGTGACATGCAAACGGCTTATGAATACACAACTGCATTAGATGCACAAGATCTTCAAACCTCAGAATGGGTGGGCGATGGTGTGGCAAAATTGGCAAAAGATAAACTAGGCGCGCGATCATTAGCCTCTCAAAAGTGTCCGGTGATTTTTTCAACCCGAGTATCAGGTGGATTATTTTCACAACTAATAGGCGCTTTAAGTGGTTCAAGCCAATATAAAAAATCAACCTTTTTATTAGATAGTATTGACAAAATAGTACTACCAGAAAGTATTAGCATTTTAGAAAATCCATTTGCCAAAAAAACCATTGGTGCTAAAGCTTTTGATCGAGACGGCGTATTAAAAAGACAGCAATATTTTGTTGAAAATGGCCATGTAAAAAGCTATGTATTAAGCCAGTATTCAGCCAATCAATTGGGCTTGAAAACCACCGCAAATTCAGGTGGTGTGAATAATTTGATTATCGAGCACAGCTACTCAGGGGATTTAGATGATATGATTAAAACCATGGACAAAGGTGTGTTGGTAACAGAATTAATGGGTCAAGGTGTTAATGCCACCACGGGTGATTACTCTCGTGGCGCTACAGGTTTTTGGGTAGAAAATGGCAAAATTCAATACCCGGTGTCTGGTATTACCATTGCAGGAAACCTTAAAGACATGCTGTTAAATATTGAGTATATTGGTTCCGATATCGATCATCGTAGTAATATTAAAGTTGGGTCTATTCTGATTAATCAAATGACCATTGCAGGGGAGTCATGAAGCAATTTGATGTCGTGATTGTTGGTGGCGGCATGGTTGGCCAAGCATTAGCCTTAAGTTTGTCAAAGCAATCATGTTCCATTGCTATTATTGAGCCCAATAATCCTAATCCAAGTTTGGCAGAAGATTTTCATACGCGAGTTAGTGCCATCACCCCAAAATCTGAAAAATTACTAAAAGACATTGGCGCCTGGGAAAAACTTAAACGTAAACAAGCTTTTGTTGCTACAGAGGTTTGGGATCAAAATTCACACGGAAATTTAGGCTTTAGTGCGACAGACGAAGGCTTGGATTATTTGGGCCATATTATTGAAAACGACGCGATTCAATCAGCACTATATAAATCCTTGCAAGTAACTGAAGTTAAATTTATTTCTGCAAAAGTGAATGATTTAACTAAATTAGATCAAGGTTATGAAATAGAGCTTGACGATCAATCATCAATTAACTGCAAGCTATTAGTCGGTGCAGATGGTGCAAGATCTAAAGTTAGAGAAATTGTCGGCATTACAACCACAGATAATGACTATCAGCAAAAAGCTATTGTCTGTAATATTGAATCTAACAAAGACTTTGAAAGCACCACTTGGCAACGTTTTTTATCAGACAGTATTATTGCTTTATTGCCGTTAGGCGAGCACAAAGCATCTATTGTTTGGTCGGCTGAAAACTGCTTGGCTGATGAATTACTGCAATTATCTCAATCAGAATTTGCCAAGCGCCTATCAGCTGGCGTGGAATATCGATTTGGTGAATTTAGTGTGGTTAGTCCTATTCAGGCATTCCCACTGATTGAGCGTAGCTCTACAGAATATGTGCAAAATAATTTAGTGCTTGTTGGTGATGCAGCACACAATATTCATCCGTTAGCAGGCCAAGGTGTTAATCTTGGATTTTCAGATGTTATTGAATTATCAGGTCAATTACTATCAAATTCAAAACCATTGGGTGATTATTCTGTATTAAGGCAATACGCCAGAGCTAGAAGGCTTGATAATGAGCTAATGGCAAAAACCATGACAGGACTTAACTGGATTTATAAAGAAAACAACGAGCCACTCAGATGGTTGCGTGGTTTTGGCATGAATCTTATCAATGAAACACCTGTGCTGAAGTCATTCTTGCAAAAGCACGCATTGGGAAATTTATAAAATAATATCTGTTTATCTTAATATGCATAATACCATGCTAGATGCGATACTTAATAATTGTATTGATTGCTAAAGTTGCATTTTATGTAACGAGTTGATACTAATATCTAGGGTATGGGTGTAATTATGGTGAATAATAAATAGTTATGTGTTAAAAACAAAATAGGAACATTTATGAACAAAGCGGCACAATTTTCAGAAAAACTTGAACAGGTAGATATAACTGAAGGGTTGAAATTAATAGATCAGCAGAATCAAGAGGCTCTTTACTTCGATGTTATAGAAGAAGCTATGTGCATAATGCACGATGATGGTTCAGTAAATATTATCGAAAATTTGGGAAGTGGCGTTATCACAAGTGAAGTCATTTCATCTGCAAACATCCTTAAGGTATTGCAGTACTATCGACCATTTAAAGAAGTTTTTAAAAGCAACATACAATAAAGTGTCAAATAAATATGGGAACAATCAATATGCATAAAATCCGCGTTTCTATTTTATTTTTGCTTTTTGTTGCAATTTTGTCTTTGTCATCATGCGCGATTAACCCTTTATCCGCCTTGCCTTCATCGTTTACAACAAAAAATATTATGAAAGTTCACCAAGGCATGAGTTCAGGTGAAATATTGACTTTATTTGGAGAGCCAAAAAGTATCCGTTCTGCAGTTTGTGGCAGAGTACCTGACCAATGGATATGTACCACTTGGGAATATGGTGATTTCCCTTATGATAATGCAAGTTTTAAATTCAGCGGCGAACATAGCTCTTACATACTAAATAATTTTGATGTCGATAGAGATTAAAAGTGTATACACATAACAAGGGCCAATGCACATGGAAAAATTTAACCTACGCTCGTTCCTCGCTACGGCTAAATTTCCCAGTGATTGGCGACGTTATATGCATTAGGAAAAATCACATCAAATAAAAGGACAGAAAAATGTCCAATTTAATTAATACATTAAAAACACCACTAGTCGTTGCAATTTCGGTATTTACTTTATCATCTTGTACTTTAGCCCCATCTTTTACACCAAACACAATTGAAGGTGCCAACTGTAAAAAAGAGTGCGCCCACAAACAGCAGTCTTACAGAGCATCGTCTTATACATGCGATCAAGGTTACGCGAGTTGTTTAGAAGCATGTTTAGATATAGAAAGAATCAGCAACGGTAAATAATCCGCATATAACAAGTCGTTCGTGAAATTCCTGCAATTCAAACGTTAGTAAGTGCAGTTGGGGTGATGATCGCATCAAGAGGTACACCCCATTCTTGCACTTCTAATTGTTTAATCTGTTGACAATCAAAAGCCAAACTGATTAGTTTGTGGTTTTTGTTGGCATTTTCTAAAGGCTAACGTGCGACGTTATATAGCAAAATCACACAAAGCGCATATTGTACGATATAATGTACAAATATAACTTTGGAGTGATAAAGATGCAAAGATTAAGAATAGGACAAGACATTCGCCCCCTCTCCGAATTTAGAGCAGGCGTGGCAACTTTCTTCAAGCAAATTCAAGAAACCAAAAGACCTTTAATAATTACACAGCACGGTAAAGGCGTGGGAGTTTTACTTGGCGTTGAAGAATATGAAAAAATGCAAGAAACAATAGAGCTTCTTCAGGATGTTCAAAAATCAATTACTCAAATAAATGATGGTGAAGGGGTAGAACATAATAAAGCCAAAAAACTTGTTTTAAGCAGACTTAGTAATTAATGGAAATTGAGTGGTCGCCGTTAGCTATAGAAAGAGTAATTGAATTGGCAGAATATATTGCCTTAGATAAACCTGATGTGGCTATGCAATGGGCTAGTGATATATTTGATTCAACAGATAAATTGATGGAACATCCGAGGTCAGGGAGAATTGTTCCAGAAATACAAGAAGATGATTACAGAGAATTAATTGAAGGTAGCTATCGAATTATTTATTTGATTGGTGTTTCAAAAATATCCGTTTTAACTGTTCGTCATGGTAAGCAGCTTTTGTCTGTGGAAGATTTGACATCATAATGGCAAGTTTCCTTTAATCACTCACCTTTTAGCAAGACTATATAATTCAATAGATTTTACTCGGAGTAATAATAGCATCAAGTGGCACATCCCATTCTTGCACTTCTAATTGCTCGACTTGTTGACAATCAAATGCAAGGCCAATTAATATTGGTTTTTTGCTAGTTTCTTGATCTTTTTTAAAAGCTAATGTTCGATCGTAGTAGCCACCACCCATGCCAATGCGATTTTTATCTGCATCAAAACCTACCAATGGTATAAATAGGATATCGAGCTGTTCTGCGCTGATAATATCAGTAGAAAATGGCTCTGGAATGCCATATTTATTATTTCTAAAATTTTTGCCAATTTCTGAAAATTTAAGACTTTTACCGACTAATATCGGTAAATAAGTGTTTATTTCTTGTTTTTTTAAGAAGTTTTGTATGTATTTAGTATCAATTTCACCATCATTTGGCAAATAAGTCGCTACTTTTTGGTCATGTTGAAAATTTGCGATTTTTTGTACTTGCGATAAAAGGCTTTTGGAAAATTTAACCCGATTGGATAGAGTGATGTCGCGTCGTTGTTGTCGAAGGGATTGGCGTAATGCTTTCATTATTAGCATTATAGTATAAGGGCGCTATTAGAGGCGCCCTTAAGTAATCAAGGTCCGTTGAGCCGTGCTGGCAGAAACCTGAACCAGTAAGGTTCAAGGCGGAAATTCGAAGAGTACCGCAGGCTTCCCACTGCGAGGTGGGCTTGCACAATAGCAATCTATCTCATATCCTTAGTTGTTTATTTATCGGCTCAGGGGATATGGCCAATCACAAACACAACAGACAAATATTATTATCACCTTTTGCAATGAAAATATCGTACTTTTTGTAAAAATATACTGATATACATGCTAGTAATAAGGGTAATATTTAAAAAGTTGTGTCTTTTAAATAGGGTTATTTGTTATGTTAATGCGTCAATTTATATTCGTCATCGGGCTAGTTTTTTTTGTCAGTTTTTTCTATGCAAGCAGAATCTGGCAAGATTACGGGTGGCAGTCAGTATGAAATCCCCACTTGGTTTACCAATAGTTTTTTAGATATTACTGAAGATGCTGAGGATGCATTGGATGAAAATAAAACGGTGCTGTTGTATTTTCACTTGGATGGCTGTCCTTATTGTGATGCAATGCTGGCACAAAATTTTAATAGTGGTGAAAATCTAGAATTTATTAAACAAAATTTCTCTGTGATTGCGGTTAATATCAAAGGCGCAAAAGAAATTACCATGAGTGAAACTAAAACCGAACAAGAATTGAGCCAACTACTAAAAGTGCAATACACGCCAACTATTGTTTTTATAGGTGAAGATGGCAAGCAAGCTTTTAGAACCAATGGCTATCGAAATTCAAAAGAATTTCGCTCTGTACTTGAGTATGTGGCTAGCAAGTCTTACAAAAATAACACCTTGTCAAACTATATTGAAAATCAAAAAAATGCCTCTGACTATGTATTTTTCAAGCATGATTATTTGCAAAAACTAACGTTATTGCAAGACATTGACAAGCCTGTTGCGCTTTTATTTGAAGATAAAGACTGCTCGGCTTGTAATGATTTTCATCAAAATTTGATCAATCGAGCAGATGTTAAAGCAGAATTAGATAAATTTATCTTTGTACGATTTGACGCCTATTCAGATCAACAGATTATTGATTTCGATGGAAAAATAACTTCACCTAAACAAATGGTAAAAGATTATGATCTTAATTATCGCCCAGGAATGTTGTTATTTAACAAGGGTGAAAATATCACTAAAATCGATGGAAAGCTGTATAGCTTTTACTTTAATACGGTATTGCGCTACGTCAGTGGCGAGCATTACAAGGCACATGAATCATTCAGCGGTTATTTGAATGAACGACAAGCCGAGTTATTAGAGCAGGGCGTTGATATTAGTATTGTTGATTAGCGTAAAATTCATTGAATATTAATTAATGGTAGTTGCTGTGAGTGATCTTGATTTTTCATCTTTAAATTTAGAGCCTAATCTTTTAAAAAACTTAAGTACTTTAGGTTACAACTCAATGACACCGATCCAAGCGTTAAGCTTGCCGCCGATTTTATCGGGTAAGGATGTGATAGGCCAAGGAAAGACAGGGTCTGGTAAAACAGCTGCATTTGGCCTAGGGTTGCTTAATAAGCTAGATGTTAAAGCTTTTCGAGTCCAATCAATTATTTTGTGTCCAACGCGTGAATTGGCAGATCAAGTAGCAAACGAGATCCGTAAATTAGCCAGAGCTGTGCATAATATTAAAGTATTAACTTTATGTGGTGGCGCACCATTTGGTCCGCAAATTGGCTCTTTAGAGCATGGTGCACATATTGTGGTTGGTACGCCTGGACGTATCGAAGAGCATTTGCGTAAAAAAACCTTAAAACTTGATCATGTTGATACACTGGTATTAGATGAGGCAGATCGTATGCTGGATATGGGTTTTCAAGATGCGATTGATGACATTATTGAGAAAATTCCCAGCAATCGACAGACCTTATTATTTAGTGCTACCTTTCCACAAGAGATTGAAGACATTGCTGAGCGTGTGATGAAAAACCCAACTGTGGTGAATGCGCCTTCAACACATGAAGAATCTACCATTAAGCAGTATTTCTACCAAGTTAATTCTGATGATGAGCGTATGAATGCGTTACGCTTATTGCTGGCTAAGCACAAGCCTGATTCTGCGCTGGTTTTTTGTAACACCAAGCGTGATACCCAAGATGTGGCCGATGAGTTGATTTACTATGGTTTTTACACCTTGGCGATTCATGGTGATCTTGATCAACGAGAGCGAGATCAGGCCTTGATTCGTTTTTCTAATAAAAGTATTTCAGTGTTGGTAGCAACCGATGTTGCCGCTAGGGGTTTGGATATTGATGCGTTGGATCTAGTGGTAAATTTTAATATTGCTCATGATCCAGAAGTGCATGTGCATCGCATTGGTCGTACTGGACGAGCAGGGCGTAGCGGTATTGCCGCTTCTTTTTATAGCGATAAAGAAACTAGAAAGCTTAATGATCTAGAGATTGAAATTAGCACGGATGAATTACCAAGCGATACTCTGTTAGATAGGCCAATTAAAAAACCAACTATGACCACTTTGAAAATTGATGGTGGCAAAAAACAGAAGCTTCGTCCAGGTGATATTGTGGGCGGACTAACTGGAAAAGATGGCATACCTGGCGACAAGATCGGAAAAATTACCGTTTCTAGTAATTGGTCTTATGTTGCAGTGGAATCAAGCTTGGTAAAAGTTGCGCTAAAGAAAATTCAAAACGACAAGCTTAAAGGTAAAACCTTTAGGGTGAGAATCCTTTCTTAATCGTTTAAGGGTGTTATTTCTAATATTTCCCAAGATTCAGAATCATAGTTAACTGTATAGCCAACTAGTGCAGATTCCACTTGATCTCTAAGGATTAATGGAAGCTCCCAAACGCGCGTACAACCCGGATAACCAAAAATATCGTGATAAGTATTATCTGAAATAGTGATGAGCTTACTTAAACCCATTTGTGCAAAACTGCCCATAACATCCTCAATAAAAGTAGGTGGCGCTAAAGGGTAGAATTTAATTCTTTCATACATCTGAACGGTAGCAACAGCTTCCAATAAATTTTGCCTAACACCTTCGACATCGTTGATGTCTTGAACTAATTCTGTAATTAGGTCGTTTTCCTTGTCGACGGTAATCGAGTGGATCATTGGAAAAACTTCCATTGTTTCAATTGACATAAGAGCTCCTAATGTTTGAAGTGACGCATGCCAGTAAATACCATGGCAATGCCATGTTCGTTAGCTGCTTCAATGACCTCATTGTCACGCATAGAGCCGCCCGGTTGAATGATGGCCTTAATGCCAGCTTGCGCTGCTGCATCAATGCCATCTCTAAACGGGAAGAATGCATCTGATGCCATGACTGATCCCTCTACTACAAGACCTTCATCAGCGGCTTTAATACCAGCAATTTTGGCCGAATAAACACGCGACATTTGCCCTGCGCCAACACCAATGGTCATTTCATTTTTAACGTAAACAATGGCATTTGATTTAACGATTTTTGCAACTTTCCAAGCGAATAATAAATCTTTGATTTGCTCAGCTGTTGGCTGGATATCACTCACACATTTAATGTCAGTTTCAGTGATAACACCTAAATCTTTATCTTGCACAAGCAGGCCGCCAGTAACGCGTTTAAAGTCGAGTGATGGTTGTGCTTTGTTTAGATCGCCACACTCTAATGCACGAACATTTTGCTTGGCAGACAGCACCTCTTTTGTATCGGCATCAACACTTGGTGCAATGATCACTTCGACAAATTGTTTGTCAATAATATCTTGAGCGGTGGCTTTATCTAATGGGCGATTAAAGGCGATAATGCCGCCAAAGGCAGAGGTTGGGTCGGTTTTAAACGCATCTAAATAAGCACTATGAATATTAGACCGAACAGCAACGCCACAAGGATTAGCATGCTTAACAATTACACAAGCAGGCTCATCAAAACTGCGTACGCATTCTAGTGCGGCATCTGCATCAGCCATATTGTTGTATGACATTTCCTTTCCTTGAAATTGTGAGCTTGATGCGACACACGCCTCTTGAATATTGTTTTCAACATAGAACGCTGCATTTTGATGTGGGTTTTCCCCGTAACGCATTGACTGAACTTTATGAAACTGAAGATTCATTGTGTTTGAAAATCCATCTTCACCCTTGCCTAAATAGTTAGCAATAGCACCATCATATTGCGCTGTATGTTCAAAAGTTTTTAGCGCTAGTTTTGTGCGAGTTTCAAGTGTGGTGTCACCAGAATTGTTGATTTCATCAATAACAACTTGGTAGTCAGACGCATCCACAACAACTGTAACTGATGCATGGTTTTTGGCACTTGAACGCAACATAGCTGGGCCGCCAATATCAATATTTTCAATCGCATCTTCAAGCGTGCAGTCTGGGTTAGCAATAGTTGCTTGGAAGGGGTAAAGATTAACCACAACTAAATCGATTGGATTGATATCGTTTTGTGCCATGACATCTTCATCAAGCCCGCGACGTGCCAAAATACCGCCATGAATTTTTGGATTAAGGGTTTTAACACGACCCGCCATCATTTCAGGAAATCCAGTGTAGTCTGATACTTCAATCACCGGAATGCCTTCTTCAGCCAATAATTTTGCTGTGCCACCCGTAGAAAGAATTTCAATATTTTTACTGCTTAAAAATAGAGCAAGCTCAGTAATGCCAGTTTTATCAGAAACACTGATTAAAGCGCGTTGTATAGACATATTTTTCCTTTGAATTTTGGAGTTAAATTACAAAGGTTATTATAGAGTTTTAGAGCTTATAGAGTTCTATTTTTTTCTTTAGCGTGCCACGATTGATGCCAAGCACTCGAGATGCCTCACTTTGATTGTTATCAACTAAGTTTAGAACAAATTTAATGACAATTGGCTCTACTTCGTTAGTGACCATTTTATGCACGCCAGACGCCTGCTCACCATCGAGTTGCTCGAAATAGCGAGCTAGCTTTGCATTGATACAAGCGGGTAAATCTGTAGGGTTCATAGCTGGCTTAAATAGTCTTTAAAAAATTTGAATTGTTGTTCGCGATCAGTGATTTTATTGATGTTTTTCCAAAAACTCTGAACGTGTTTTTTATCAAGGTGCGTAGCATACCAAAGAATGTGCTTCCTGGCGAGCCTCAATCCCAAAAAATCCCCATAAAAATTGTGAATTTGTTGAATATGATGGAGAATGGTGGTTTTTTTGACTTCAAGTGGTACTGGATCAGAAATTTTCCCTGTTTTTAGATAGTGGTTAATTTCGCTAAAAATCCAAGGGTTTCCTTGAGTGGCTCGTCCAATCATCACACCAGAAGCTTGAGTGTAATCTAACACTTGTCGTGCTTTTTTAGCACTGGTAATGTCACCATTAGCGATCACAGGAATATCCACTTGATTAACAACTGCTTTAATGGTGTCATATTCAGCTATGCCATTATATTTATCTTCTTTGGTTCGTCCGTGTACGCTTAGCATTTTAATGCCAGCCTGTTGAGCTATTTGAGCAATGGTAGGCGCGTTCTTATTGTCAACACTCCAGCCTGTACGCATTTTTAGCGTAACTGGTATATCTACTGAATTAACAACTGCTTCTAAAATATCTTTAACTAGATTTTCATCTTGCATTAATGCGGATCCTGCAGCTTTGTTGCATACTTTTTTGGCTGGACAGCCCATGTTAATATCAATAATATCAGCACCAAATTCAACTGCTTTTTGCGCAGAAATGGCCAATTCTTTTGCCTCAGATCCTGCTATTTGAATACTTATTGGGGTTAGTTCGCCTTCAAAATTCAGTCTATATTTTGATTTATTAGTATTGAGTAAGTGTTCTTGGATAACCACCATTTCAGAGGTGGTAAGCCCAGCGCCCAAGGACTTGCACAACATTCTAAAGGGTTTATCGCTAGTGCCTGCCATTGGTGCTAGTAGCACTGATGAGTCTAGGCTGTAAGGTCCAATTTGAATAGCCACAATTTGAATTTATTTTTGAGCTTTACGAGTTTTTTCGAGCAGACGTCTTTGCTTTAGTTTGGATAGGTGGTCAACAAACAAAATACCATCTAAATGATCAATTTCATGTTGAATGCAAACACCCAGTATTTCTTCTGCCTCTAGCTCAAACTCTTCGCCTTTCTCATTGAGTGCTTTGACTTTAATATGATTGGCGCGAGTGACACATTCGTAATAATTTGGCACAGACAGGCAGCCTTCATCCCATTCTAGTTCACCATCTTTTTCGATGATTTCTGGGTTGATCAAACATAATGGTTGCGATTTATCTTCCGAAGTGTCAATTACAATTAAGCGAATATGATGATCTACTTGGGTTGCTGCAAGGCCAATACCAGGCGCTTCATACATAGTTTCAAACATGTCACTGACCAAAGTTTTAATAGCATCATCGACGACAGGCACTGCTACAGCTTTGGTGCGTAAGCGCTTGTCTGGATAATGTAGAATCGGCAGTATCATGAGACTATTATAGTGTTTTTTGCAGTTTCAGATTGTTGTGGATGGTCTTCATTAAAATGCAAGCCGCGGCTTTCTTGCCTAGAAAGGGCTGATTTAATAATAATTTGTGCAGTTTTAACTAAATTTCTAAGCTCAATTAAATCACTAGAAATTACATACAAGCTATAGTATTCATCAACTTCTGTTTCAATTTGCTCGAGCCTATGCTTGGCATAATTAAGTCGCCTATCTGAGCGAACAATGCCAACAAAGTTCCACATAATTGAACGAACCTCGTCCCATAAATGAGAAACAACCACCTTTTCTTTAGAAGTTGCAACTCGTGAAGCATCCCATGGATCTGATTGAAAAAAAGCATCATCCAGTGTTTGCTGGTTAATATCATGTGCACACGATTTGGCAAATACAATGCATTCTAATAGTGAATTGCTGGCCATGCGATTTGCACCATGAACACTAGTATGTGCCACCTCACCTACGGCGTATAAATTCGTAAGATTGGTTTTTCCGGTTAAATCAGTATCAATGCCACCACAAGTATAGTGCGCTGCAGGAACGATAGGAATTGAAGTTTTAGAAATATCAATACCAAAGCTTTTACACTTCGCATTAATAGTCGGAAAATGTTGTTGAATCCAATCCTTGCCTTTGAATGATATATCAAGATAAGCACAATCAAAACCGCCAGATTTCATCTCAGAATCAATCGCTCTAGCAACAACATCTCTAGGCGAAAGTTCGGCTCTATCATCGTACTTGTGCATAAAGGTTTCGCCATTTTTCAGGTGTAATTTTCCACCTTCACCACGAATAGCCTCAGAAATTAAAAATGATTTTGCATGCGGATGATAAAGACAAGTAGGATGAAACTGAGCAAACTCCATATTAACAATACAGCAACCTGCACGACTTGCCATGGCAATACCATCACCTGTCGAAGTATCGGGATTTGATGTATAGCGATAGACCTTTGATGCACCACCCGTTGCCAAGATAGTCTTGTGGGCCGCAAAATTTTCTACTTCATGAGTTTTTTTATTGAGAATGTAAGCGCCAAAGCACTGGCCGTTATTAACGAGTAAATCAATGGCAATATAGCCTTCAAATAGAGTGATGTTGTCACGCTGTTTGACATTATCCAGTAGATTTATCTGGATAGATTGGCCGGTTTTATCAGCAACGTGTGCCACTCTCCGGTGGGTATGTCCACCCTCAGTAGTTAGATGGTAATCGTTATTGTCTTTGGTAAAGTGTACGCCCGATTCTTCTAATGAAGCAATGGCAGCTGGTGCATTTTCCACCATAAAACTTACTGCTTTTTCATCAGCCAAACCGCACGCTGTTGATAGTGTATCAGCCACATGCGCTTTGAAATTGTCATGTGCATCTAATACGGCAGATATACCACCTTGGGCATAAAAAGAGCTGCCTTCTAATAGATCGTCTTTAGCAATTAGTGCTACAGATAGATCAGTTGAGAGTTGCAACGCGCTCATGAGACCAGCACTTCCTGTGCCGATAATTAAAACGTCAAATTGATGTTGTATAGGCATGGCTTGGCGTAGATTAGATTTTTGGCTTCACCATTAAAATCAATTTTGGCAATAGCGTTAGATTAGCTAGTAGCGCACTGAGCATGGCAATGGCAGTAAATATACCAAAATAAATACTTGGAATAAAGTTAGATAGTGCCAGAATTAAAAACCCTAAAGTAACCGTAATTGATGTGTAGAACATTGCAAGCCCGATACTAGAATGAGATCGATACATGGTTTTTGTATAATCACCATCTTTCTTAAATTCAGTTTTAAAACGATGAATATAGTGAATGGCATTATCAACACCAATACCAATCGCAATAGCAGAGATGGTGATGGTCATCAGATCTAATGGAACATTGGTCCAGCCCATAATGCCTAGGATGAATAGTGATGGCAACGTATTTGGAATAAGAGCTAAAATAGATAAACTGATTGACTTGAAGATGAATAAAAACATAATAAAAATCATACCAAAGACAACGGCAATGGTTTTTATTTGGGAGTCGAATAAGCTTTGCAACATATTGTTATAAAGTACTAACATGCCACTTAAGCGGAAGCTTTCAGGACGAAAGCCTAATTTTTCAGAGATATGATGGTTGATTTTATCAATCAGCTCACCACGTTTAAGTTCTTTGTTAGTTTCTCGGATGCGAATCACCATGCGTAGCTGTCCACTTTCCTCTGAAATATAAGGATCAAGTACGTGTTGTTTGGCAGATTCTGGAATTTGACCACGAACAATATTTAAGAAAAATCCATTGAGTGCTTGGCCATCGTTCGCCTGAGTTAAGATACTCATGAGTGTATCAATAGAAAGCACTTTTCCAGTTTCATCTAGACTATCAAGATATTCATGCACTTCGTGTATTTCTTCACGTAAATCTTCATCAAACCAATAGTCTTCAGCCATTTCTTCAAAGACAATTTCCAGGGGAATAGTGCCGCCTAGTTTTTCATCAATTAAAGTTAAGCCTTGATTGATTTCAGTGCTTTCTTTGAAGTAATCAATAAATCGATTTTCTACACTAAGCTTGTTGATTCCGACAGCAGAGGCGCCAATAAAAACAACTAAAACGATTAATAAATGATTGCCAAAGCGCTCTACAAATTTAGCCAATGTTGTGGTGAAGCCCAATTCAGTTTTATGGGTAGCAATTTTAGCTTTTGGTAATAGTGACATAATCATTGGAAATGCCAAAAAAGACAATATCAGTGCAATGGTAACGCCAATTGACATCATCCAACCAAAATCAATAACAGGGCGAATACCGCTAATTAATAGTGATCCAAATGCAGCAAAAGTTGTCAACGTGGTGAATAAACAAGGTTTGAACATTTGGGTTAAGGTGTCTTTGATTAGCTGATCAGAGTCAAGTTCAGGATTGAGTTGAGATAATTCTCGGTATCTAACGACCAAATGAATAATGACTGATAAGGTCATTACCAGCAATAATGAGAAAAAGTTACTAGAAATAATAGTCACTTTCCATTCTAAAAATGCCAATAATCCAGTCATGATTAGGGCACCAGTAATGCTAATAGCAATGGGCATAATCACCCAGCGCAAGCCTTTAAAAATAAGTGCTAGAATTAGTGTCATTAGTCCAATCACTGCCAAACTGAAAACAATTAAATCACTACTGATATAACTAACGATATCAGTAGTGATCATTGGCAATCCACCTAGAAATAAGCTGGCTTTGTCAGAGTACTTGAGAATTTGTGTGCGAATTTGTGTGATGGTTTGAGCTTGTTGATCGCCCTGAGTGGTTGCATTGCGTAATACTTGTTTTTCAATGCTTTTGAGTTTGGCTAATTGTTCGGTATTAAGGGTTTTATTAGTCCGCTGAATACGCATTTTATCGCGAGACTCTCTAAGTTCTTCAAACCTTGGGTTGTCTTTTTGGCTAACTAGAATTGCAGTTGTTTTGCCATCTTTACTAACCAAATTATTTGCATATAAAGGCGATGTTGTAAACTCTTTAATGGCAAGAGTAAGATCGGCATTGCCATTTTCAATGGTAATATTTTCACTGCCTAAGTTTACTAATGACAGTGGCGGAGAACGAAATAAAGGCACATCTAAAATGCTAGTAATTGATTTAACTTGTTCTATTTTCTCTAAATCTAGCTTAAAATTTTCTAAATGCGTTAATTGTGTAGGATCGAGAAGATCACCTTCTACTTGATAAGAAATAACCAAATAATCATCAGAGCCATAATTTTTCTTAATACTTTGGTAAAAAGCTAGATTTTCATCACCCTCAAGTACCAAAGAGTCAGAGGAGGCATCCAGTTGAAAATTTGGAATTTGAGAAACAAAAAACCCTGCAATGATAAGAAGCAGGGTTAAGCCCAAAAGTGATTTTTTTAAAACAAAATTAAAAAACATGTTCATAGTTTTGGTGTATTTTTTATAAGTTAAAATTCAAATTTAGCAGATTTTTCCAAGCCCTGCATAACATCCAGCTGGGTTTCGAATAATGATTTGGTTTCCCACTTATGCTCACTAAGACGAGTGATAATTTTAGCACTCATGACTTTTCCCGTACCTTCGACAACAAAAATACGTCCACCAACATTGAGTAAGTGGAAGAATCGACCGGTAATTTTTGGTACTGAAGTGCCAATAACCACTACATCAAAAAAATCTGTAGATCGTTTCCAGCCTTTTGAGGCATCACCAACTTCTAGAGTAATATTGGAAATATTCAATTTTTTGAATTTTTGTTGAGCTGAATTACTTAATCTCTCATCAATTTCAATGCTGGTAATTGACTTACATAATTTTGATAAAACAGCTGTTAAATAGCCGCTACCCGTGCCAACCTCCAAGACGGTTTCATTCTTTTTTATTTTAAGTGCATCAAGAAGTCGCCCTTCAACTTTGGGTGATAGCATTTTTGCTTTATCAGTTAACGGAATTTCAATATCAGCAAAAACAAGGTTTTTATATTTATCTGGTACAAAATTCTCTCTAGGAATATCTCTTAAAGCGTTGTTAGCAATGTAGTTCAAGCCACCCCAGGGGCGAATTTGGTTGTCAATGGCGTTTTTTCTAGCTTGTGAAATATCCATAATTTTTTTTATCGTTTTTTAGGAGGTAATAAATCAGTAATTGTGCCTTCAGCCATTTCTACGGCAAATGCAGTGGTTTCACTTAAAGTAGGGTGGGCATGAATGGTTAAAGCAATATCTGACATATCACAACCCATTTCAATGGCTAAAGTAGCTTCAGCAATGAGTTCACCTGCATTTGTGCCACAAATTCCCATACCTAAAATTTTTCCAGATTTTGCATCGAATAAACCTTTGGTTACACCTTCAGATCTACCAATGCTTAAGCTTCGACCTGATGCAGCCCAAGGAAACACACCTTTTGTATAATCAGCACCCTCGGCTTTAAGCTCTTTTTCTGTCTTACCTGTCCAGGCAATTTCAGGATCAGTATAAGCAACTGATGGAATGGTTAATGCATCAAAGCCAGATTTATGACCACAAATAACTTCAGCAGCAACTTTAGCTTCATGAACTGCTTTGTGCGCAAGCATCGGCTGGCCAACAATATCACCAATGGCGTAGATGTTTTCTACATTAGTTTTCATTTGTTTGTCAACATTAATAAACCCCCAGTCATCTACTTCAACACCGGCTTTATCAGCATCAATCAATTTACCATTTGCTGAGCGACCAATCGAGACTAGCACTTTATCAAAGGTGTCAAATTCAGGTGCTTTTTTACCTTCAAAGCCAACCTTAATACCCTCATCTAAAGCTTCCATGCTTGCTACTTTGGTATTAAGGAAGATATTAGCATAGCGTTTTTTAATGCGTCTGAATAAAGGGTTAACAATATCTTTATCAGCGCTGGAGATAAGCTGATCTGATAATTCCACCACAGTGATCTCACTGCCGAGTGCTTCATATACAGTAGCCATTTCTAGACCAATAATGCCACCACCAACAATCAGTAAGCGCTTAGGGATATCGCTTAATTCTAGTGCGTCAGTTGAATCCATAACGCGAGGATCGTCAAATGGAAAAGCTGAAATTTTGGTTACCCTAGATCCTGCAGCAATAACACATTGCTCAAATTCAATAACTTCATCACTATCATTAATAGCAATTTGATTATTAGAAATAAATTTTCCATAGCCAGTAATAACGTTTACTTTTCTTGCTTTTGCAAGTGCCTTAATACCACCTGTTAATTTGGAAACAATATTTTCTTTATTGCTGCGTACACCATCAATGTCGATATTTGGCTCGTTAAATGTCACACCTAAATGTGTTGCTTCTTTAGCCTCATTAATAACTTGAGCAGTATGTAGTAATGCTTTTGAAGGAATACAGCCAACGTTTAAGCAAACGCCACCAAGCGCTTCATAGCGCTCAATTAAAGTAACTTCTTTGCCTAAGTCAGCTGCTCTAAAAGCGGCAGTATAGCCACCTGGGCCTGATCCAACAACAACAACTTGAGTTTTAGTAATCATAATAAAATTTCTCTAATATCTTGCAGAATTGAGTTTAAATCTGCCATAAATCTTCCACCTTGTGCGCCATCAATAACACGATGATCATATGATAGGGCTAGGGGTAATGTTAGTGTTGGTATGAAGTTTTTTCCATCCCAGATTGGTTTAGTTTGTGAGCGAGAAACACCTAAAATAGCAACCTCTGGTGCATTAACAATTGGTGTAAATTGCGTGCCACCAATACCACCAAGACTTGAAATAGTAAATCCTGCACCTTGCATGTCGCCCGGTTTAAGTTTTCCATCGCGCGCTTTAGCTGAAGTTTGCGCTAGCTCTGTAGCCAGTTCAGTGAGTGATTTTTTATCAACCTCTTTAATCACAGGAACAACCAAGCCTTTTGGTGTATCCATAGCAATGCCTAGATTAAAGTATTTTTTAAGAATAAGATTTTCACCCGATTCATCTAATGAGGCATTAAAGCGCGGGTGATTTTTCAAGGCTTGAACAACAGATTTCATGATAAATACAAGTGGTGTTAATTTAACGCCCTTAGCTTTTTGCTCTTGTCTAAAGCCTTCCATTTGATCAATATTAACTTCGTCAAATTGAGTGACATGAGGGATATTCAGCCAGCAAGCAGTCAGATGTTTACCTGAAAGTTTATTGATTCTAGATAGTGCTATTGTTTCGGTGTCACCAAATTTTGTAAAATCAATAACTGGCACTTTTGGCAATGCGCCGCCAGTACCGCCAGAAGTAATAATTTGTTTAACATAGCCTTTTAGATCTTCGTCTAATATTCTGCCTTTTGGTCCGCTACCAGAGACATTGCTTAAATCAACCCCTAGCTCTCTGGCTAATTTACGAATAGAGGGCGAAGCATGAGATTCACCTTTTGGTAAGGTTGATATTGATTGGTTTAATGTTGGCTTAGAGGCTTTCACAATAGGTGCAGTTGTAGCCGCTTGTATTACTTTAGTTGGCTCAGATGTTGCATCATTCGTTGTATTACTTGCAGTAGTCTCTATTGTTAGAATGAGGTCGCCTAAGGTGAGTTTGTCGCCTAAGTTAATACTAATATCGATTACTTTTCCAGCAATTGGGGTTGGGATTTCCATAGATGCTTTGTCACTCTCTAGAGTGATAATACTATCTTCTTTTGCGATTTCATCTCCAACAGAAACTAGAATTTCAATCACCTCAACCTCGTCAAAATCACCAATATCTGGCACAATAACAGGCACTATTTTTGATTCAACTTGATCAGAATTGTTGGATTCTTCAGTACTTGATTTATTGCTGACGACTGTATCTTCAGTACTTTCAATGCTAATTATTACATCGCCTTGTTTAATTTTGTCGCCAATGTTTACATTAATAGCGCTTACTACGCCAGCACTAGGTGTTGGAATTTCCATAGAAGCTTTGTCACTTTCTAAAGTTAAGATGCTATCATCAACCGCAATTGTGTCGCCAACACTCACTAAAATCTCAATAACCTCAACTTCATCGAAGTCGCCAATATCGGGCAATTCTATATTTTTTATCGCAGACATAATCTAAATTTCACTACTCATTTAAAGGTGATAATTATCGCAAAAATAGGCCTTAAAAGGGGATAAATGTTAAAATACTTTCAACCGAACTTTTTAATGCTTGGGATTATTTTTTTATAGGACTTTATTACACGATGCCAAATGCACTGTTAATTTCAAATTTAACAAAAACTTATGCCAATAATGTATCGGCATTGTCAAAAGTTAATCTAAGCGTTGAACAAGGTGATTTTTTTGCATTGCTAGGTAGCAATGGTGCTGGTAAGACCACCATGATTGGCATTGTTAGCTCTTTATTGCATAAAACTTCAGGAGAGGTGAGTGTACTAGGGCTGGATCAGTCAACCAATCTTAATCAAGTTAAACGCATGATCGGACTTATGCCACAGGAGTTTAATTTTAATCCTTTTGAGCCAATTGAAGAAATCTTAATCAATCAGGCCGGCTATTACGGCATTGATCGTCAGCCAGCCAGGGCTAGAGCAGAGGTATTGCTAAAGCGTGTAGAGCTTTGGGATAGGCGTCTGAACATGGCAAAATCCTTGTCTGGCGGCATGAAAAGAAGATTAATGTTAGCAAGAGCATTAATGCACGAGCCAAAAATTTTAATTCTAGATGAGCCAAGTGCTGGTGTGGATGTTGAGATTCGTCGTTCTATATGGGCGCTTTTAAAAGAGCTTAACGAACAAGGGATGACAATCATCCTCACTACACATTATTTGGAAGAGGCTGAGTTGTTATGTCGTAATATCGCCATTTTAGACAATGGGCAAGTGATTGAACAGAGTAGTATGAAAAAATTACTGGCTAAAGTTGCACAACAAATACTGATTTTAGAAAGCGTAGAAACTTTACCAAAGACATTGCCAAAGACTGATTTTTCTATCAAAAGGCTTGATGATAATTCCATTCAGGTGATACTAGACGGCATAAGTATTAGTCAAGCATTAAGCGAGTTAAGCAAAAAAGGTATTGAAATTGAACATGTTAGGAGTGCGCAAAATCGCTTGGAAACATTATTTTTACACCTAACCTCTAAAGGAAAATAATATGTGGATTGCTTATAAGACCATTGTTGTTAAAGAAATTTTGCGCTTTTCACGTATTTGGGTGCAAACCATTTTTCCACCTATTATTACTACATCACTTTACCTGTTAATTTTTGGCGGATTGATGGGTGAGCGTATTGGGGATATGCAGGGAGTGGATTATTTGCATTTCATTATTCCTGGTATTATTTTAATGACAGTTATTCAAAATGCTTATGCCAATACGGTTTCTTCATTCTTCTTGGCAAAATTTAACCATAGTATTGAAGAATTGTTGATTTCTCCAGTGTCTTATTGGGTGATTTTATTGGGCTATATTTCTGGCGGCGTTGCCCGTGGTTTTACTGTGGGTTTGGGTGTTTTTATTGCAGTGTCATTTTTTGTTGATTTGAAAATTTATAGTATTGGCATTGTTCTAATAACCTTCTTGCTAACGGCTATTTTGTTTTCTTTAGCAGGATTCATCAATGCAGTTTTTGCTCAATCGTTCGACGATATTTCAATTGTTCCAACTTTTATCTTAATGCCGATGATTTATTTGGGCGGTATGTTTTATAGTATTGAAATTCTTCCAGAGTTTTGGCAGGTATTAAGTAAATTTAATCCAATTTACTATATGGTTGATAGCTTTAGAATGGGGTTTTTAGGTAGCTCCACAACAGATTTTTTTGTTTCTATAACGGTATTAGTCGTCATGATTTTAGTCTTGGCGCTAGTTGCTTTTTATTTACTAAAAAGGGGTGTAAATATTAAGACTTGATAGAGCCTTCTTCACCAGATAACATACGCTTGATATTGCTTCTGTGGGTGTAGAAAATCCACAAACTCATCAATACGATAATATAAGTCGCTTCAAGATTTCCGCTTAGAAAAAAGAAAAACACTGGTGTTAATAACGTGGCGAGTAACGCTGATAGCGAAGATATTTTTAACACTTTAGCAACAAATACCCAAATCAATGCAAAACTCGCACCAATAGTAAAGTCTAGTGCGAATAATGCACCTAGAAAAGTTGCCACACCTTTGCCACCTTTGAAGCCAAAAAATACTGGATAAACGTGACCTAGAAAAGCAGCCAATGCAATCCAAGTGGCATCAACCAAATCAAAACCCATGTAAAAGGCGATTAAAACAGACAGTGCACCTTTAAGGCTATCACCTACTAAGGTAATGGCAGCCGCTTTTTTACCGCCAATACGTAATACATTAGTAGCGCCAGGATTATTTGATCCTTTGGTCCTTGGATCGGGCAAATTGAGCAGCTTACACACAATAATTGCGGTTGAGATGGATCCGATTAAATAGCTAAGGATAATTGCAAAATAGAACTCAGGTAACATGGTGGCTTAATTTGATAAAGGGATTAATTACCCAAAATGTTACTATGGATATTGTATTTATACAAGGATTAAAAATTGATTGTGTCATTGGTATTTATGACTGGGAACGCAAAATTCGTCAAGATATCATTCTTGATATTGAAATGGGTTTTGATATTCTACCTGCTAGCAAGACCGATCACATTGACCAAACGCTTGATTACAAAGCAGTTTCAAAGCGTTTGATTGATTTTGTTAAAAATAGTGAATTTCAATTGGTAGAAACACTCGCACAAAGAATTTGCGAAATTATTCTTAATGAGTTTAATGTTGAACAGGTAAAGCTTACTTTGGACAAAGGTAAGGCTGTTACAGGCGCACAAGGCGTTGGTGTAATCATTACTAGACATAAAAATGGCTAAAATTCACATTAATATTGGCTCAAATCAAAATCGTGAGGCAAATATAGTCGGTGCAATTGATTTCTTAAGGCTTAATTTTAGCGATATCAAAATTTCCGATATTTTCGAATCACCTGCGCAAGGTTTTAAAGGCGATGATTTTTATAATGTCGGTGTTAATGCCACAACTAAGCTAACACCTTGTGATGTTAATTTGGTGCTAAAAGATATTGAAAAAAAATTGGGACGTAAAACAACACAGCCTAAATTTTCATCACGTTTAATTGACTTAGATTTGGTGACTTATGATTTAGTTATCAGTCCAGATTTAAATATTCCCAGAGATGATATTTTAAAATATAATTTTGTCTTATTGCCTTTAGCACAACTTAATGCAGATGAATTTCACCCAATAACAGGCAAAACTTATCAGCAATTGAGCGCAACCATGAGACCATTAAAATCGTATAATATTAAAATCTTAAATGGAGTAATATCATGAAAAAAATATTTTTTGTCTTAATAATGTTAAGCACCTTAACTCATGCTAATTATGAGCCAGGAATGGATTATATCGTTCTAAACAAACCAGTTAAAACAGAGACAGGCGATAAAATTGAAGTGCGAGAATTGTTTTGGTATTATTGCCCACATTGTTACAATCTTGAGCCAACACTTAACGCATGGATTAAAAAACTGCCGAATGATGTTGAGTTTATTCGTCAGCCTGCAGTGTTCTCTCAGCGTTGGGAAAATGGCGCAATTTTTTATTATGCATTGGAAAAATTGGGGCTAGTGGAATCAATACATGATTTATTATTCAAGGCTATTCATGCTCAGAAAAATCGAATTAATTCTAAGTCAGATTTTGTAAATTTAGTCGTGGATTTTGGCGTTAAGAAAGAAAAAGTTGAAAAAGCTTTAAACTCATTCTCAGTTAGAACTAAAGTTAATAAATCAAAACTTAATACGGTGAAATATCACACTTCAGGTGTGCCAGCAATTGTGGTTAATGGTAAATATTGGACCGATGCCACTCATGCAGGTAGCTCGTTTCAAATGTTAAAAGTGGTAGATTATCTTATCAAAAAAGAAAGAAAAGTTGAGGGCGCCTTTAAAAACCCTGGTGCGATTTAGTGAAAATAGAAAATAGTGCACCCCACCAAAAGTATTTGTTCAAAAACAAAATCAAAGATTTTTGTTTCACTGGCATATTTTTTAGCTAAAAATGAGGAGAATAGCCAGTTATTTGACGAGTTTTTTGCTAAAAAAGACGCTGTTTTATATGTTTGATAAATTGTGCTAGGGTTTTTAAAGGTGCCCTTAAATGATACAATTTTAGTTTTATCTGGTCTTGACCCTTGTGGCGGTGCTGGTATTGCTGCTGATATTGAAACACTTAATCAATTTGGGGTAACGCCACTACCCATTGTAACTACGCTAACCGTGCAAAATACACAGCATGTTGAATTCGTACAAACAGTTGACTGCCAACTGATTGAAAAACAACTTAATACTTTAGCAGAAGATATTGATATTGATATTATCAAAATTGGATTGTTATCATCAGTTGAGCAAATCAATACTATCGCTAGTTGGATTGATGAAAATCATACAGTTATTCTTGATCCTATTATTAAGGCTAGTACCACGGATAAATTACTAACTCAACAAGCTATTAATGTACTCAAGCAAGTTTTGTTGCCAAAGGTAAGTGTACTCACTCCTAATGTTTCTGAACTTGAAAGCTTAGCACCTGGACTTAGCGAACAAGAGGCGGTCGCTTCACTACCTTGCGAATGGGTTTTATTAACCACTACTGATGTTTCTGAACAAATGATTGAGCATCGACTTTATCATCAAAGTAAACTGCTAGAGCGGTTTACGTATTATAAACTTCCGGGACAGTATCATGGTTCTGGCTGTACATTAAGTAGTGCGATTAGTGCATTGGTCGCTTCTAAATTGGCGGTAAATATTGCTGTAAAGCGCGCACTTGACTACACTTACCAAACTTTGCTAATTGCCAAGCAAATAGGTAAAATGCAATATCATCCTAATAGAACAACCCCTTGATATGAGTTTTATCAATAATTGGCTAAGATCTGACATTCAAGCGATTAACGCATATCATGTGCCACCTGCTAGCGATGTAGTAAAGCTTGATGCAATGGAATCTCCGTTCGCATTGCCTGAGGATTTAATTGGTCAATATTTAGCTTATTTGGCAGAGTGTGAGCTGAATCGCTATCCAAGCCCAGGTGCAGATGAGCTTAATCAAACCTTAAGAGAATTAATGCAAATTCCCCAAGAGTTTGGTATTTTGCTGGGCAATGGCTCAGATGAATTGATTCAGTTATTGGCATTAGCCTGTGCAACAAGCGACACAATTTTAAGTGTTGAGCCAAGCTTTGTTATGTACGACATGATTGCTAAATTCACGCGGTTGAATTATCAAGGTGTGGCGTTAACATCGGACTATCAGCTAGATTTAAAGCTGATGTTGAAAGCTATTAGCGAGCAGAATCCTAAGCTTATTTTTATCGCTTATCCAAACAACCCAACGGGCAATGCTTTTAATAGGGCGGACATCGAAACGATTATTGAGTCTACAGATGCGATGGTGGTTTTAGATGAAGCTTACTATGCTTATGCAGGTGATAGTTTTATTGATGATATTGCTAAGTATCCAAATTTAGTGGTGTTGCGCACAGTTTCTAAAATCGGTTTTGCGGGATTGAGATTAGGATTGTTAATCGGTTCAAAAGAGACGGTATCAGAATTAGATAAGCTGCGCCTGCCTTATAATATCAATACATTAACTCAAGTGAGCGGTAATTTCTTGCTCAAGCAAAAAACAGAAATTAATAAAAATGCGGCTATTATTATTGAGCAGAGAGCGTTTTTATTAGAAGCATTAATTCAAGTTGGCGGGTTGACGGTATACCCATCACAAGCAAACTTTATTTTATTTAAAGCGCCTAGAGTGCAAGCATTATTTGATTATTTAAAAGAAAATGGCGTGCTGATTAAAAACCTCAGTAGCGCGCCAAAGTTAATCGATTGCTTACGTGTAACGGTTGGAGATCAAACTCAAAACCAACTATTTATGGCGATTGTTAATAAGTTCTACATCTCACAAGAGAATGCAAATGATTAACAATAAAGAGTTGGAAAAATACATTAACAACTACTTAAATATTGCTAAATTTGAAGATTATTGCCCTAATGGTCTTCAAATTGAAGGTAAATCTGATATTGGTAAAATTATATCTGGCGTTAGTGCAAATCAAGCTTTGATTGATCAGGCTATCGATGAAAAGGCCGATGCGATTTTGGTCCATCATGGATTTTTTTGGAAGGGTGAAGATCAGGTACTTACCGGTATTAAAAAAAATCGTATCAAAGCTTTATTGGAAAATGATATTAACTTATTTGCTTATCATTTGCCACTTGATGCGCATCCGATTGTAGGCAACAATATTCAGTTGGCATTGCGCTTTAACATTCAAAATCCACAGCCCATTGGCGATACACTGGTATGGCAAGGTGAGGTTGATGCACCGTTAAGCGAGGTAGCTCAATCAGTGATGAATATTACTTCACGAACGCCCTTAGTTTTTGGTGCTAAAGATAAGCAGATTAATAAAATCTCGTGGTGCAGTGGCGGCGCACAAAGCTACGTTAAATTTGCAATTGAAGCGGGTGCCGATTGTTTTATTACTGGTGAAGTGTCAGAGCAAATTCCAGCCATTTGCAAAGAAAACAACATTGCCTTTATTGCTGCTGGACATCATGCCACTGAGCGTTATGGCGTGCAAGCATTAGCTCAGCATTTATCCCAACAATTTGAGCTTGATTATCAATATATTGATATTGATAATATCGTTTAATAAGCACCTCCCAAGTGCTTTAATTCTGAAGCATTAGACTGATTTTTTAGGTTAAATGTTATTTTATAAATTCAAGTATAATATAATAATGTTTATTTTATAATTTTCAATTAACTAGACTTATGAGCAAGGCAAATAGCATAAATCGCACTAAAAGTGCGGCTAAAAGTTTCAACGTTGCCGTTGTTGGTGCAACAGGCGCTGTGGGCGAAACCATTCTTTCAATTTTAGAGCAGCGTAATTTCCCTATTGATAACCTGTATCCATTGGCCAGTGCCAATTCAGCCGGCAAGAAAGTATTTTGTCAGGGTAAGAGCTGGACAGTTCAAGATTTGGACAAGTTTGATTTTTCTCAAGTGCCACTAGGTCTGTTCTCTGCAGGTGGTAGTATTTCTGAAAAATACGCGCCTATTGCAGCCGATGCTGGCTGTGTTGTGATTGATAATACTGCGCACTTTAGACGCGATGAAGATATTCCATTAGTGGTTCCTGAGGTTAATCCTCATGCTATTGCTGATTACACAAAGCGTAATATTATTGCTAACCCTAATTGTTCAACCATTCAAATGTTGGTGGCGTTAAAGCCAATTTATGATGCCGTTGGTATTGAGCGTATTAACGTGGCAACTTATCAAGCAGTATCTGGTTCTGGCAAAGAAGCCATCTCTGAATTAATCAATCAAACCACTAAATTATTAGGTGGTGATACTGATGTAGATGTTGAAGTCTATCCAAAGCAAATTGCTTTTAATGTAATTCCTCATATTGACGTATTCCAAGAAAATGGCTACACTAAAGAAGAAATGAAAATGGTTTGGGAAACGAAGAAAATTTTCGAAGATGAAGATATTTTGGTTAATCCGACAGCAGTACGTGTGCCGGTTATCTATGGTCATTCAGAGGCCATTAACATTGAAACTAAAACTAAAATTACCGCTGCTGAAGCGACTAAGATTTTGTCAAAAGCAAATGGCGTAACTGTAATGGACAAACGCGAAGATGGCGGCTATGCAACACCATTTGCTGAAGCAACAAACCATGATGATACATTTGTTAGTCGAATTCGTGAAGACATCTCCCACGAGAAAGGACTAAACCTATGGGTGGTTTCTGATAATATTCGTAAAGGCGCGGCACTGAACACGGTTCAAATTGCTGAAATTCTAATTGAAGAGTATTTATAAATAAAAAAACTATGATTAAAATCTCCAGAAAAACTAACGAAACTGACATTACTGTTGAGCTTAACTTGTATGGTACAGGTAAGGCTAATATTGATACAGGTGTGCCATTTTTAGATCACATGCTAGATCAGGTGGCACGTCACGGCTTAATGGATATTAACATTAAGTGTGATGGTGATACCCAAATTGATGATCACCATAGCGTTGAAGATATTGGCATTACGCTAGGCCAAGCTTTTGCTCAAGCAACGGGCGATAAAAAAGGTTTTACTCGTTATGGCCACTCTTACGTGCCATTAGACGAAGCATTGTCACGCGTGGTATTAGACCTCTCCGGTCGCCCAGGTTTGGATATTAATGTTAGTTTTACTCGTGCATTAATTGGCACTTTTGATGTTGATTTATTCTCTGAGTTCTTTACAGGCTTTGTTAATCACGCTTTAGTTACATTGCACATTGACAATCTAAAAGGGGTTAACTCTCATCATCAAGCAGAAACTATTTTCAAGGCGTTTGGTCGTGCACTCAGAATGGCAGTTACACCTGATGAGCGTCAAGCCGGCGTTGTTCCTTCAACTAAAGGCTCGCTTTAAAAAGTAAGGGAGCATTTATGCAAACCATTGCAATTATTGATTATGGTATGGGCAACGTGCGTTCGGTGCAAAAGGCTATCGAACATGTTGCACCAAATGACAACGTCATATTGACTGATAATGCTGATTTAATCCATCAGGCAGATCGTATTGTGTTTCCTGGTCAAGGTGCTATGGGCGCTTGTATGAGCGCACTTAATAAGCATGGTCTGGCTAGTGTTATCAAACAGGCTGCTCATGAAAAACCTTTTTTAGGAATTTGTCTGGGTTTGCAATTGTTGTTTGATCATTCTGAGGAAAATGGCGGAATAGAGGGTTTGTCAATCATTCCTGGAAATGTGATCAAGTTTGAAAAAAGTGACCTTAAAATCCCACACATGGGATGGAATACGGTTAAACAGACTATTGATCACCCACTTTGGCACAATATTGATGATAATTCACGTTTTTATAGTGTGCATAGTTATTATGTTGAAGAGGCGGATACTAGCGTGGTATCAGGTACGACTAACTACGGTATTGATTTTACTTGTGCGATCGCCAAAGACAATATGTTTGCGGCGCAATTTCATCCTGAGAAGTCCCAGCATGATGGTTTGCAATTGCTAACTAATTTTGTTAACTGGACAGTTTAAATATTTTTGTAATTGTCTAGTTCGATAATTAGTCTAGTTTTGTCATTTTGAGCAACATCTATCCAGCTTCTATCTTCAAGTGCACCTGCTAATGCGTATAAAAAACATAAATGCGGCTCGCCCAATTTAATATAGGTAGGAATTGCACCTATTTTTTGTAAATCAGCTTTGGTATAAACGCCAATCTGATTTAATTGAAGTTCAGATTTTTTGCCCAAACCTTGTAATTTTGACAACTCTCCCATTAAGTTTATCAGTTAATACTTTTTAAACATTTAACATACGCTTGATGATTCATTGGTGAGCTGTTCTTTTGTGAAGAGAAAATCATTTCTGCAATGCAATTCATTATTTGATGTTCAGCTTTATGAGGGTCACCAACTTTATTGACAACCTTTTGATAAGCTTCTTTAATGCCGGGTGGTTGATTAATTGATAATTGTTCCCTAAGAGAGAGATGTAAGTTGATATGCAAAAAAGGATTTACCTCACCTTGCTCTGGGAAGTAGTCAGATTCAATATTTTTAATCAGCGAATGATACTCTGGATGAATTTCAATCACTTGAGTTAGCTGAGTTTCTAGCGGATCAAGTATTTTTTTATCCAGAAATTTTTGCCAAGCATTGGCAAGAAATTTTCTTTGTTCAGATCTGTCTTGAGTGTAGAGCACCGATTTACTCTAGTTATAAATTTTTTTCTTCGTATTCACATAAATCAAGCAAAATACACTCAGTGCATAATGGTGAGCGTGCCTTACAAGTGTAACGACCGTGCAAAATCATTAGGTGATGTGCCGGTACTCTAAATTCATCAGGAATAAATTTAACCAGTTTCTTCTCAACCTCAAGAACCGTCTTACCACTAGCAATGGCAGTACGATTAGCGACACGATAAATATGCGTATCAACCGCGATAGTCGGGTGACCAAATGCAGTATTTAGCACAACATTAGCCGTTTTACGACCAACACCCGGTAGCGCCTCAAGTTCTTTACGAGTTTCAGGTACGTTAGAATCATATTTATCGATTAGAATTTTACAAGCTTGAATGATGTGCTTAGCTTTTGAATTAAATAATCCGATAGTTTTAATTGTATCTCTAAGTGTGTCTTCACCTAATTCAAAAATTGTTTCAGGTGTATTGGCAATTGGGAACAATCTATCAGTCACCTTGTTAACGCTTTTATCTGTCGCTTGGGCAGATAAAGTCACCGCTACTAATAACTCAAAAGGGGTCGTGTAATTTAGTTCTGTTGTTGGATTAGGTATCTTTTTAAGTAACCTTTCGAACATTTCAAAGCGTGTTTCAGCGTTCATTCTTCTCTTTTATTAATTTCTCAATAGCCAAAAATTATACCTTATTTTTGAATTAATAGCAAAACGAGTTAATCATATAGATGTAAATATCTCTAAAAAAATGATTCTCCATAGCTTTCAAGCTGCTGCCAAAGGGATTCTTTTTTTGGATGTTGTTGACGCAGGGTGTTTATTCTCTGAAAATAATCATCAATTGCTAAATAGCCATTCTCTCCTGATTGAATCCTGCCTTGAACAGTTTCAAACCAATTCCCAGATTCATCTTCAGTTAGACTTTCTGGATAGTTTCTGGCTTTAAAGTGGATGAGCAGGGTGGCTAATTTATCATCTTTGAATTTAGGATGAAAATCCTTTAGCTCGTTAATATCAAGTACTTGTAATTGCTCGCCAATACGTTTATCTGCATTGTCCATAAAGCCACCATATAGAGATTGATCAACATCTTTGTTGCCAGTAAAATCTTGATCATTACGATACAGATCCTGAACAACTTTTCCAATGGCTACTTGGTTATCTTTAATAAAATTTAGGCGCTGCAAGCAAGACTCCATGTTGATTTGTAACTGTTCAGTAACCTTTGGATCAAGCTTATAAACATTAGGCACAAACATAGGGCTTTTATTAAAAATTAGATCCTTAATTTGCAAACGTTCAACGCCTTTGGGTAATTCTGATTGTTTAGTAAACATTAATTTTTTAAGCTCTTCAGTATCTAGCTCTAATAAGATTGATGGATCTTGATCTAAATTAAAAATAATAGCCCGATCGTTATAAGTAGGGTGATACGCTAATGCGACAGATAGTCGTGTACAAGATTTTTCAGCCGCGTACATGCCAGAAGTGTGCAACATTGGCTCAAATAAATTAAGCTTAGATTCTACAATTTTTTTCTCACGCAATTTAAAAGCGTGATCAAACAGCCCGGGTTGAGTTTCTTTAATAATTTTAGCAATGGCGATGGTTGCGCGTACATCCGCTAGAGCATCATGCGCATTGGCATGCTCAATACCATTAGCTAAAGATAATTGATCAAGCTTGAAAATTGGCTTGCCGTTATCATCATGTACCCACTGTAAACTGACATCTTTTTTAAGTGCATAGCACATGCGCACCACATCTAAAATATCCCAGCGTGTATTGCCATTTTGCCAATGCCAAGCATAAGGGTCTAAAAAATTACGATACAACGTGTAGCGAGTAAATTCATCATCAAAGCGAATTGAGTTGTAGCCAGCAACACAAGTATTTGGCGTTGCAAATTCTACAAGAATTTTTTTAATAAACTCGTGTTCAATCATGCCTTTTTGTTTGCATAATTGAGGTGTAATGCCTGTTACATTGCACGCTTCTGGTGATGGCAGGCAATCATCAGTTGGTTTACAATAAAACATGTGTTCATCAATGATGTTAAGATTTTCATCAGTTCTGATGCCTGCAAATTGTGAGATCCGATCAGTTTTTGGGCTAATGCCAAAGGTCTCAAAGTCGTACCAGTAAAATGTTTTCAATTTCTAATGCGCCCCTATTCTTTCAACGATAGCCTGCTCAACTAATTTATTCACACTAATACCTTGAGTTTTTGCACTGGCAACAGCCTTGGCATGAATGCTTGGTGTGGTTCTAATTAACATTTTTCCACTAAAGGGTTTTTTTGGCGTGCAGCCCGTTGTTTCGCAAGTTTCTAGGTATGCATCAACAGAGGTGTGAAATTCACTTTCTAAATTATTAGCATTTTCTGCATGAAAAAGAATCATAGATTTGCTGCCAAGATTGACAACCTCGCCCCAGAAAATTTTATCTTCTTCATCAAAATGGATTGACGCCTCATAGCCCTTATAATTCATTTTTTTACTCCTATATTTGATAAGAAAATTTGCAATTTTTTAACAACGTAGCGCTTAACTTCATTGCTTGAATGTGGTTTATGCAAAGTTATAAAATTATCATCATCAAATTTATACGTAACTCTTGATCCACTTGCTTCTATTCTCTCTAAATCAATCGAAATTAGCAATTTATCTGCATCATCAAACTTAATATTGCTTAAAACTGGCTTAGTTAAAATCTTTTCTAGTGTTTTCTTATGTTTGTTATTCATTTTTGTTAATGATATCATAAAATACTATCATTTTTATTATTTCCAAAATTTTAAATTAAACCCTTTTAAAAAAAATCAAAGATTTTCTTTGGGTTCGATACTTTTTCTAGTACACCCCACCAAGGGCAGGCTTCGCGCAGTGGAAAAAGTATCCAAAAAGAGTTCACCCTTAAAAACAATCTCAATTTTACTAATCTCGTTCATTGATTTTTCTAAACTCGCTATGCTCAAACACCGAAAAATCAGTCATTCACTTCGATAAGAATGATTAGATTTATTTTTAGGGAAAGCTGTTGATTTATTAACAGCTTAGGAAAAATTGCACTTGTTATGCGAATTCAAGACCTTAAAAAAAGAAAACTATGAAAAATATATTAAGTTTTATAATTGTTTTAACGGTCTCACTAACATCATATGCTGGCTCGTCTTGCACAACCGATATATGGGGAAATTATGTTTGTGATTAAATATTTGTAGATTTAGGCAATAAAAAACCCAGCGAAAGCTGGGTTTTTTCAATAATTTAATTAAAAATTACTGTGGATGTACGTTAGCCGCTTGAGGACCTTTAGCACCATCTTCTAAGTCAAATACTACTTCTTGACCTTCCTCTAAAGATTTGTAACCGTCGCCTTGGATTGCACGAAAATGTACGAATACATCGTCGCCATTATCTTGCTCAATAAAACCAAAACCTTTTTTAGCGTCAAACCACTTTACTTTTCCTGTTGTAGACATAATGTCTCCTTATAAGTTTAAAAAAATACCGTAAAAATAGACCACATTTATAACTTAGAGAGGATGTAACCATCAGTCAAAACAATATAAATAGTAGCTGTATACTTTACCAGCAAGTGCATTTTAACGTATTTTGTGTCTATTGGCAGATTAAATACTAATGATTTATTTTTTAGGCTTAGCACCCCAAGAGTACTTCCGCGCTACGCTTAGTGCGAGCGTGAGAACTTTGGCTTTCTACTTCCGCCACCGCTATTGCCATCTCTACTACCTCTGCCGCCACGTCTGCTGTTTTTACTGCCACGATCTCTATCTCTAGAGCCACCTTTAGAAAACTTTTTGCGACCAAAGTTACGTTTACCACCTTGTGAGCCGCCAACCGTTGCCTTATTATTCTTTTCAGTTAGCTCAGCCATGTTTAGACGCTTGCCATTTACAACAACTTTTTGCAATACGCCTAAAGTGTCTTTTGGCATTTCATCTGGCAGGTCTACCGTTGAAAAATTATCAAAAATTTGAATAGAACCAATATATTCACTATCCATGTCCGCTTCATTTGCAATAGCACCTAAGATATTGCCAGGCTTGATATTGTTATTGTTACCCACTTCAATTTTGTAACGACGCATTGGAATATCTGGGTGGCTTTTAAGTGAATTTGCCTCAACGGGTACGATTTTTTCTTCACCAGGCTTTTGATCTCTTCCAAAGCTTGGTTCTTTTTCAGATAAAAACAATGGCTCGTTGCCTTGTGCAATATGCGCGAGCGCGGCTGCAATTTTAAGATGTGAGGTTTCTTCATTAGCTTCTTGAAACTCAGTAACCAATTTTTCAAAAACATCCAAGTTTTGATTGCTAAGTGTTTCGGTAATTCTTTTCTTGAAAGTATCAACACGTTTTTCATTAATGATTTTTGCGGTTGGAAGCTCTAGTGGTTCAATTTTTTGACGAGTTACTCGCTCAATATTATTAAGCATGCGACGTTCACGGTGTGACACAAATAAGATTGCCTCACCTTCACGTCCAGCACGTCCTGTACGACCAATACGGTGTACATATGTTTCTGCGTCTTGAGGAATGTCGTAGTTTACTACGTGAGAAATACGCGGAACATCAAGGCCACGGGCAGCAACGTCTGTTGCAACTAGAATGTCAATGCCACCTTTTTTGAATTTGTTAATAATTTTTTCACGCTGACTTTGCTGAATGTCACCATTAATGGCTTCTGTAGAAAATCCTCTGGCTGTTAGTTTTTCAGCTAATTCTACGGTTAAATTTTTGGTTCTAGCAAAAATAATCATTGCATCAAATTCTGTTACTTCAAGAATTCGAGTTAATGCGTCTAGCTTTTGACTTAAGCCACCAACTAAACAATATTTTTGAGTAATTGACGGTGCTGTTTCTGTCTTTGTTTTAACCTTTACGATCTTTGGATCGCTTAAGAAATCTTCGGCAACACGCTTAATGACATTTGGCATGGTTGCAGAGAAAAGTGCAATTTGACGTTGTTCAGGAATGCGTTTCATAACCCATTTAATGTCGTCAATAAAGCCCATCTTGAGCATTTCATCGGCTTCATCAAGAACGAACGACTTTATATTGTCTAATTTTAAGGTGCCTTTTTTAATATGATCCATGACACGACCCGGAGTACCTACAACACAATGTACACCACGTTTTAAAGGGCGTAATTGAATGTCATAAGATTGACCACCATAAATTGGCAGTACATGAAAGCCTTTCATGCCACGAGCATAAGTCTGAACTGCTTCAGATACTTGGATGGCTAACTCACGCGTCGGTGCTAAAATTAATAACTGTGGCGCATTTAGATTTAAATCAATGTTGTCTAATAATGGCAGAGCAAATGCTGCTGTTTTTCCAGTACCTGTTTGCGCTTGTCCAATAATATCTTTACCGTTCAAAAGGTGAGTAATACACTGTTCTTGAATTGGAGAAGGGGTTTCGTAGCCAATTGAATCTAGTACGCTTAGGATTGAGTCAGAAAGACCTAAATCGCTAAATTTAATTTGTGGCTTGGTATCAGTTGTTTGTTCAGACATACGAATTTATAGACAGGCAAAGATCGCAATTATACCCGTCAAGGGCTAGGCATGCTAAATATATATTAGGTTTTTGTTATATGCAGTGCTAATACCATTTGATTGAGCAGCCCATTGATGGAATTTGCTCCAAAGGTCCTTTGCTAGTTTCGGCTATTTGCTGCATGGCGTCAAACAAGTTGCGTTTAGCATCCTTAGCGGCACTCTGTTTACGTGATGCATCTAATCGACCTCGATATTGAAGCTTTAAATCTGCATTGTAGCCAAAAAAATCTGGTGTACAAACGGCACCATAGGCTTTGGCTACTACTTGAGTTTCATCGATTAGATATGGAAAAGGAAAATTCATTTCTGCGGATATTTTCTGCATATTTTCAAATGAATCGGCCTCATATTCATTTGGATTGTTTGACATAATTGCTATTGTGTTAAGCCCCAATGTTTTTAATTGTTGCGTATCACGAATAATTCGATCAATGATGGATTTCACATAAGGGCAATGGTTGCAAATAAACATCACTAATAAGCCTTTTTCACCTTTACAACTCTCTAGCGTGTGTAGCTTTCCATCGACCCCTTTAAGCTCAAAGTTAAGTGCTGGTGTGCCGAAGTCACAGATAGGTGTTTGAGTGCTAACCATAATGGTTATCCTTATTTAATTAGTGTTTGAACAATATAGCCAGCCATCATTAGCCCAAAGATATTTGGCATGTATGAAATTGCACCATTTACCGCTCTAGGTCTTCCAGCTGGCGATGTATCTGTTTCATGTATTGCTTTATGTGGTAGCGCTTTGATGGGTAATTCTGTTGAATGCACAACGGGAAATTTCAATGAAGCGTGAATATTTCTAAGTTGTTTTCGTACCTCTTTTGCAAGTGCACAATTTTGAGTTTTATCCATACGAGAAATTTTTATCTGAGTGGGGTCAAGTCGCCCGCCAGCACCCATGCTTGAAATAATAGCCATGTTAGATTTATTACAACTGTCAATTAATACAGTTTTATAAGCAATTGCATCAATACAATCAGCTACAAAATCATAGTTTTGATTTGTTGCAATTTTCTGCGCCTTTTCTCGATCGATAAATTCATCACGTTTGATAATAACCGTGTCTGGATTAATGTCATGAAGTCTATTAGCTAATGCATCTACTTTTTTTAATCCTAAGGTGGAGTGAAGTGCAATTATTTGGCGATTAAGATCGGTTGTTTCAATAATATCAAAATCAATCAAGGTTAGTGTACCAATGCCAGCACGACATAAACTTTCAGCACAAGCGCCACCAACACCGCCCAAACCTACGATAACAACATGAGATTCAGCTAATATTGCAAGGCCTTGTTGACCTAATAAGATTTCAGTACGAGCGCAACTTCCAGCCATTATGTCAAATTGAAAAGTGTAATGGCGTTATTATCACATTGACTAATGACGGTGTCTATTGGTATTTGCTTAAGTAGGGAGATTTCTTCTACAACTAACTGTAAATCATTTGGATTGGGATGATCATCTGTCTCGATTAATATAAATTCTAACGGACAGTTTTTTACAATTTTTCGAATTTTGGTTGAGTTGTGATTGATGATTTGCAAGCCAAACCCTAAATAAAAACCCATCTTAGTGAATTGTTGGGCTTGAGCCTCACTGCCAGAAAAACCGTGTATTTCACCCGTTAGTTTAGGATATTTTTTTAAAATAAGAATAATCTCTTCTGTTGATTTGACAGCGTGAATAATAATTGGCAATCCATAAGTAAGTGCCAATTGCACCTGTGCATCAAAAAAATATACTTGCCTTTCTCGATCAATATCTTTATAAAAATCAAGTCCGCACTCTCCAATTGCAACGGGATTATTGCATTTAATTAAATATTCAAGATGATCAAGATCCTGCTGGGAGTGAGATTCAATCATCCAAGGGTGAATACCAAAAGAAAAATAAGGGTACATTTGCACGTCAGCCCAATTCTGATTACCGATGCTAGGAACAATTGCAATTGCATTTTGTGCAATTGAATTCATTGAATCAAAATCTAGATGAGCGTGTGAATTTATCATTATTTAGATATAATAACCGGTATTGATTATAAAAGTGTTTTTTATGAAAAATAAATAAGATAAAATTAAACGATAGTCCAACATTTCGGCATAAAAGTGATTATAATAATCCGATTATTCTGATTGAAGATACACACACGAGTTACTATGAAGACATTTAGCGCTAAAGCACATGAAGTAAAAAGAGATTGGTTCCTAGTGGATGCCGATGGCAAAACATTAGGCCGTTTGGCTACAGAAATCGCATCTCGCCTTCGTGGCAAGCATAAACCAGAGTACACGCCGCATACAGATACAGGTGATTACATTGTAATTATCAATGCTGAAAAAGTTAAGGTGACTGGTAAGAAATTTGATGACAAAATGTATCATCACCATACAGGCTACGTAGGTAACTTAAAGTCAATCGCTTTTAAAGATTTACAAGCTAAAAAACCAGAAGAAGTTATCAACAAGGCTGTTAAAGGCATGTTGCCAAAAGGTCCTCTAGGCAGAGATATGTTTAGAAAAATGAAAGTATTTGCAGGTTCTGAGCATTCACATGCTGCACAACAACCGCAAGTTTTAGATATTTAAGGTAAGAAATTATTATGACAAAGACAGAAATATTTTACGCAACAGGTAGAAGAAAAACATCAGTAGCTCGTGTTTACATGACTAAAGGTAAAGGTGTATTCACAGTAAATAAACGTCCAATGGATGAGTATTTTGGCCGTGAAACTTCTTCAATGATTATTAACCAACCATTAGACACAGTCGAAATGAGAGATAAGTTTGATTTTAATATCATGGTTAAAGGTGGTGGCGATACAGGTCAAGCGGGTGCAATTCGTTTGGGCGTAACCCGTGCATTGATGGAATTCGATAACGATTTAAGACCTGATTTACGTAAAGCTGGTTTTGTTACTCGTGACGCTAGAATTGTAGAACGTAAGAAAGTTGGCCGTAAGAAGGCACGTAAGAGCGAGCAGTTCTCAAAACGTTAAACCATTTTCGAAACACAATAAAAAACCCGTTAATTGCGGGTTTTTTATTGCTTAAGATTTGTTAATAAGGTCAAATTTTGAGAGTTTATTATAACGAATGATAGATTGAACAGTTTCGACATAGTCATATCCAATTTCCGCATAGTTTTCTAAACCTTCGGAAAGTGCAATACCGGTAATAGGTAGTTTTTGATCTCGTTTGTTTTTGCGTATTTTTCTGAGTGTTTCATAAGCTAAATTTCTATTTATAGAGCGCATGTAATATTCAATGCTTTTATTTAGAGAAGAAAATTTAGCCACTTCGTGGGTGGCTTTTTTCTTACGCTCTAAAGGTACAACGCCACAGCCTTTTGTAAAACACCAAAGTCCAAAAAAGTTATGATAATACTTGGCGAAGCGCGACCTTCCCCAATTAGACTCATAAGCACCTTGAGCCAGAATAAGTGAAGCGGGAACAACATCAACTCGAGTTAAAAGAGTATCTAAATCACCCTCAGTGACGCTATAGTACTTATAAATTTTCTTTAGCTTGAATTGATTAATACTGTCAGTTTTAATATCATGACGTAGTTGAATAATCCTGGTGTTTTGCTTATTAATAGCAGGCAACAGATAATTAAAAAAAGCCTGTTTTCGCTCATTAGCATTTGTAATTTTTTCAAAGTCAGGTGTTTTAAGCGAGCTCATCCAAGACTCAAGCCCCCAAAATTCATCAACATGAACAGGAGATGCGAGCAAAACAACACTCAATAAAAGGGGTTTAAATTTCAAAATTTTCACAAGAAGCACTCATAACTTCTATTGTAAACATTTTTTCGATGGGTAAATTAAGTAGATGAGATTTAATTACTCTAATAACGCCAGCATGAGCTACGATAAGCAAACTATCTGCATTGCCAGTAATAACTGAGTTGAAAGCACCGATAACACGCTTTTGAAACTCATATAGATTTTCAGCATTTGGCGGTCGATTATCAATAGGGCTTTGTTTGAATGAATCAACAAGATCTTGTCCAATTACTGTGGCACTTAGCCCTTGCCAATCTCCAAAACCCAGCTCTTTAAAATCATTAATAATTTCCAACTGAGATTGTTGTTTGGTTTGAAGGTATTTAGCGAAGGCCTGACAGCGTACTAAGGGTGAGCTAGAAATTAATGACCAAGACTGATCCTTTGTAGAATCAAGCATTTGTTGCCAACCTTTATCCGTTAGTGGATCATCTTGATCGCCCCGATAAATTCTACCGCCTACAGGCTCTCCATGGCGAAGAAGGCTGAGTTTCATTCGTCAATCTGTTCGCGCGACATCAAATGGTTAACGGCTTCAGCTGGGCTGATTTTTCCTTGGGTTACATAATATACTTGCTCGCAAATTGGCATCTCAACCTTCTGCTCGGTTGCGATAGAAAGAATAAGATCTAGCGTGTTTAATCCTTCAACTGTCGCACCAACATTAATGAGTGCATTTTGAATGTTATGATCATTGGCAAGCTCTTTGCCAAAGCGTCTATTTCTAGATAAATCATCTGAACAAGTCAATACTAAATCACCCAATCCAGATAGGCCGACAAAGGTAGATGATTTTGCACCCAAGCTTTTCCCGAGTCGAGTCATTTCAGCTAAGCCTCGGGTGATTAACGCTGCTTGAGTATTAATGCCGTAGCCTAATCCTGAAGCAATACCCGCTGCAATAGCTAGGATATTTTTAACACTACCGCCAATTTCAACACCGATAATATCTTCGTTGGTATAGGCACGCAATGTCTTAGTACGAATTAAATCAGCCCAGTGTTTTCTAGTGATTTTATCTTTAGAGGCAGAAACGAGCGCAGTTGGCTTGTTACTTGCAACTTCAAAAGCAAAACTCGGTCCTGATAAAACACAGCCATGATAATCTGGCAAAATACGCTCAAAACTTTGATATAAAAAACAATGAGCGCTAGTATCAAAACCCTTGGTTGCCCATGCAATCTGATGTTTTTTGCTTAGCAATGGCTTGAGGATTTTTAATACTTCGCTAAATGCATAGCTTGGCGTTGCAATAAGAATATTATGGCAATGGTTTATCGCATCATAGCCATGCACTATCTCAATATTACTTGTATAAGGCGTGGGTAGGGTGTGATGTTGAGGTTTTAATGATTGAGACTCATCTTTAGTATGGGCGTGTAAATAGATAGTTTCAAACTTATCGCTTAAAGCGATAGCCAGTGCGCTTCCCCAGGCGCCAGCACCAATAATACTAAGATTATTACTCATTTACTGAGCCAGTATATCATCCAATTTACCAGACTGATCTGCAGCACTAAGATCATCAAATCCACCTACATGTACGCCATTGATAAATACTTGAGGTACGGTATTTCGTCCAGTTAACTGAGCAACTTCATCCCAATCACTTGAGTTTTTGACGTAATGTTTTGTAAAGGGGATGCCGCGTTTTTCAAGCAACTGATAAGCGCGCTGACAAAAAGGACAAGAGTCACTGCAATAAATTTTATTTTTTTTCATTTTCTTATTCCTTTGTTGTTAAGTTTTTACCGGCATTTTTGCTCGTTTCCAAGCCTGGATACCGCCTTTAAGATTGTATATCTTTTCATACTCATTTCGAGTTAACAATCCAGCGATATGAGCAGAGCGTGATCCACTGCGACAATATACCAAAATAGATTTATTTTTATCTAGCTTGTCCAGTTGATTTTTAACATCGCTTAATGGAATATGTATGTCGCCATTAATATAGCCATTTTTTCTCTCCTTTTTCTCTCTAACATCTAAGATGATTAAATTTTCATCATCCATAAGAGAAGTGGCAGCAGTTACATCTAAATCTTCATATTTTTTTAGCTTATCAGTAACAATGTTGCCAATCAATAAAACGATTAGAACGATTAGAGTAATGGTTGTGAATAGCTGATCTTCAGCAAATAAAAAGTCGATTATTTCCATAGTTATAGTGTTTTTCCTTGTAAAAAGTTATTCAGCATTTCATGACCTTGTTCAGTCAAGATAGATTCTGGGTGAAACTGTACACCTTCAAGTGTAAATTCTTTGTGTCTAATACCCATGATTTCATCGATTTCACCTTGGTTATTTTCGGTCCAAGAGGTGATTTCAAAGCAATCGGGCAGGGTTAGTTGATCGGCCACTAAAGAGTGATATCGAGTCGCATTTAGCGGATTTTTCAAGTCGCTAAACATGGCTTTATTAGTATGATGAACAGCGGATACTTTTCCATGCATAATTTTTTTGGCGCCAATAATATCGCCACCAAATGCTTGTACCATAGCTTGAAATCCTAAGCAAACTCCCATTATTGGAATTTTCCCAGAGAAGTATTTAATAGCTTCAATAGAAATTCCAGCTTCAGTCGGTGTGCATGGCCCTGGAGAAATGACTAAAAATTCAGGGTTTAATGTTTCAATTTCTTGAATACTGATTTCATCGTTACGATGTACTTCAACCTCTTGTCCTAGTTCGCCAAAATACTGAGCCAAGTTATAGGTAAATGAATCGTAATTGTCAATCATGAGTAGCATATTGAAGTTTATTTTACCGCTAAAAAGGATGCAAAGTTAAGACACTGAAAATGACAAATTCTGGTGCTAAATCCCGCCTGTTTAAAGCGTTTAAAATGGGTTTTCTCGTCATCTGTAATTAGCACATTTTCGATAGACTGGCGTTTGGCTGCAATTTCTAGTTCGCTATAACCATTGGCACGTTTAAAGTCCAAGTGAAGATCAGTCATTAATTGCTGTTTTTTATTATCATTAAAGTGAATTTTTTCAGAGACAATAAGTGCGCCTCCTGGATTTAGACCTAAGTAGATCTTATCAATTAACGCTTGCCTGTTTTCTGGCATAATAAACTGTAAGGTTAAATTTAGAACAACCAATGAAGCGTTATCAAATTTGATTGAATTGATATCTGCACAAACGACAGATGTATTGCCAATCGTTGTTTTTAAATTTAGCTGGCATTTTTTCACCATATCAGGTGAGTTATCTACTGCAATAATTCGATTGTTTTTATGAGGATTGTTAACGCAAAGCGCAATAGTAGTGGCGCCCGTTGAAGCACCTAAGTCGTAATAATTGGTATTATCTTGGCCATAAGTTTTAACGCTTAGGCCAATCATCTCAATCATGGCTTGATATCCAGGAACACTGCGCCTGACCATGTCATCAAATACATCGGCTACTTGCGCATCAAAAGTAAAATTAACTAAGTCGTTTTTTTGGTCAAATATCTGATCACGCATATAGATTTTCCATAAAAAACTCACTAACCAGTAATTTGGTATTACCAATGGTAAAGATTGATCTTCTGCCCCAAATAGCGTCTGTATGGGTAATTTGTAGTGGGCCACGCTTAATGCTAGTGTTAAATAAAACCTCGCCTAGAGGTTTAGGGCCAATGCTTAAAATTTCTTTAGTATCGTTTGTAAGCGGTATAACTGAGCGAGCAAATACAACCACTTGACTATCACCCAAAAGCTCCACTTCACGAATGACACACTGTTTGTTACTACCCATTATTTCAACTTCGTGAGTATGAGGACTGGCTTGTTGTTGGAATAGTACGTTAACTGAGAAATCTGAGAATTTTTGTTTAAGCTTGGCAGTTAATGATTGATCGTCATTAAGCCAGGTCATAACATTGGTTGGTACATTGCTGGCTTGATTTAAATCCTGCCATACTAAATTTATCGTGTTAATCATAGCTTGATTATTTTACGTTAAGTATTGGCATATTGGGTTTTGTCATCGGTGATCCAGCGTGTAATCAAAGCCTGCTGTTTGTCTTCATCAAATTGCATAAATTCGGCCGCATAATAACCCACCTGTTTTAATAGATAACTATCACGAACAATATTGGCAATTTTCATATTAGCAATACCAGTCTGTTGCGTGCCCAAAATCTCTCCTGGGCCACGTAATTCAAGGTCTTTATTGGCAATTTTAAAACCATCATTAGTTTGTCGCAAAATATCAAGACGCTCAATTGCATTGCCACTTAGTGGTGGTTGATACATTAAAATACAAATACTCGCATCAGAGCCACGACCAACTCGACCACGCAATTGATGTAATTGTGCCAAGCCTAATCGTTCAGAATTTTCAATCACCATGAGCGAAGCATTAGGTACATTTACCCCAACTTCTATGACTGTTGTGGCAACAAGTACATCAATATCTCCACGACTAAATCTCGCCATAATGCTGTTTTTTTCTTGCTTGTTCATTCTGCCGTGAATTAATACAATGGTTAAATCTGTTAGATTTTCTTTTAGATAAAGATGCGTATCTATGGCCGATTGAGCACGTAACACTTCTGATTCTTCAATTAATGTACAGACCCAATACACTTGGTTATTTTGTTCACAAACTTGCTTAATTTTATCTAATACTTTTTCTTTCTTGCTGCTTGCTAGTGCCACCGTCTGAATTGGACTTCTGCCCGGTGGAAGTTCATCAATAATAGAGCAATCCAAATCTGCATAAGCGCTCATTGTTAATGAGCGTGGAATGGGTGTGGCTGTCATTACTAATTGGTGCGGCGTGTTTTTTGCTTTTTGCGTTAGTGATAATCGCTGGTGAACGCCAAATTTATGCTGCTCATCGATAACAATAAATCCTAATTTTTTAAATGTGACAGCCTCTTGAAATAGTGCGTGGGTGCCAATCACCACTTGGGCTTCACCTGAGCCAATTAAGGCTAATTGTTGATTGCGTTCAGCTGTGGTTTGAGAGCCAGTTAAAAAAGCAATTTGAATGCCTAGTGGTTTTAAATAATCGCTAAACCCATAGAAATGTTGATTGGCAAGTATTTCAGTCGGCGCCATAATTGCTGATTGAAATCCATTTTCCACAGCTTGTAAGCAAGCAAATACTGCCACAATAGTTTTTCCGGAGCCAACATCACCTTGTAATAATCGAAGCATTGGGTGGTTCAAGCTTAAGTCAGTATTAATATCGTCAATACTACGTTGCTGTGCATTGGTTAATTCAAAGCCTAAATTTTTTAATAATTGACTAGAGAAAATTTCGGAAATTTTGAAAACGTTAGAGTTTTTACTTTTTCGTTCATTTTTAAGCTTTAATAAGCTTAATTTTTGAGCGCAAAGCTCCTCAATAATGAGTCTTTGCTGTGAAATGTGCCTAAAATTGGCTATTTGGTCGGTATTATCATCAATTTGTGGGTGATGTAGTGTATTTAACGCTTGCTTGAGTGTTGGCATAGAATTTTTTGCCAAATTTTCGAAATTGTCAAAAACAGTCGATTTATCTAGTGTTTCAAGTGCAAAATTGACCCATTTTTTCATTTGCGGCTGATGAATTCCAGCTGTTAATGGATAAATGGGGCTTAGTGTTTTTTCAATTAAAGTTGGTTGTCCTTTAGAAACTAATCGATACTCAGGATGGTGAATTTCTAAACCGTCACGACCAATCTTAAGCTCACCAAAACACTGAATTAACTCACCCCGAGTTAGTTGTTGTTTTTGATATTGGTTGAAGTGAAAAAAACGCAGTATTAAAGTTCGGTTATTGTCATCTGATAAATAACAAAGTAGTTGGCGCTGTTTGGTGCTAACTTCTTCAATGCGATCAATGGTAAGCTCAACTACAATCTCGTTGCCTACTTGTGCTTGATCTAGCGTGGTGAAATGGGTTTTATTTTGATAGCGATTGGGCAGATGAAATAACAAATGCTCAAGATTGTAAATACCAATCGCATTAAGCTTCTCTTGGGCTTTAGGCCCTAGTCCGTTTAAGGAAATAATAGGATCGTCTAATTTATGCATTGTTACTAAACTCTAGTAAAGGATATTTTTTAAAAATTGCTAGGCATTTTTCCATAAAAAGCCGCAGTGTATGAGTCTATACATGAGAATTTTGAATGGAAAAAATAACACCGCAATTTGACAAAATAGCCTACACTTTAATAAGTGTAGTCGCATGTCTCTATCACCATTATTCCATCCATTTCCACTCTAGAAAATTTCGGTAATTCGTTGATGCCAACAGCAGCACGGGCTGGATATGGTTGATCAAAATATTGCGCCATGATTTCATTAACAACTGCAAAATTACTTAACTCGGTTAAAAAGATATTGAGTTTTACAATGTCATTTAAACTGCCGCCAGATTTTTCGCAAACTGCTGTTAAGTTTTTAAATACTTGATGAATTTGAGCACTAATATCACCCTCAATCATTTCCATAGTTTCTGGAATTAAAGGAATTTGGCCTGATAAATAAACAGTCGATCCGCCAGTAACACATACTGCTTGAGAATAGGTGCCAATAGCTTGTGGCGCTTTGTCTGTTGAGATAATATGTTTTTGCATAATATTTATTTTAAAGAGTTATTAATAAAATGATTATACGAAATATTCTACCGATATGCAGACAATAAACTATGACGAGCAGCTATATTGAGATATTCCACCAATATTAAATAGAGCTTCTGGTTTTAACTTATAGAATTTATCTTCCACCTCTTTTGATTGCTCCTCATACGGCTGTGTAATAACTGCTTGTAATTCTCGAACTAAAGAATAGTTGCGCTCAGCAGCCTGCTGATACGCAGGTGCAACAAACCATTCTCTTAAACTATATTTTGGATTGATAAGTTTCATCTGTGTAGAGAGTTGTTCACGAGATAGTGGTGTCATATTTTCGATATTAGAACAAGCATTTAATTGCTGCCATTTTTCAAACCAGACAAGCCAACGTTTATTAATCTGCTCTGACACTGAACCATAAAAACTCTTTTTAAGCGGCTCAATACTATCAGGCACTAATGAAAGCTGACGAAAAAACAGGGTGTAATCGACAGGTGTTTTTTCCATAAGTGCTATTAATTCATCAAGCAATGTTGAATCAAAAGCAGTAAGCCCGAGTTTTGCGCGCCACATCGTTTCCATTTTTGTCTTCATTGCTGCAGAAAATCCATTAAAAATTTCAACCAGCTGGTTTGACAACTCTTGATGAGACGCTAGTAATGGCAGTAAGGCGTTACAAAACATTTTGAAATTTTGCTCTGCCGCTGTAGGTTGGTTCAAAAATGAAAAGTGCAGTCCGCCACTTGACCAAGGTTGGTATTGTGAATCAAACTCATCGCAGAATCCAAATGGGCCGTAGTCAATGGTAAACCCACCCACTGCACAATTGTCACTATTAAAATTACCCTGGCAATAACCAACACGAATCCAGTTGGCCACCAGCGAGGTTAGTCGATCTCTAAAATGTTGCGCGAGTAATATTACCTTTTCAGTGGTTGCCAGAGTTTGATCGATATCATTAGCATACTCTCGATCAATCAGATGCAATAGAAGCATCTCCAGCTCTTCCATGGCTTTCGGGTGTTCATTCTTACGAGCGCGACGACCAAAAAGCTCAAGTTGACCAACCCGAATAAATGATGGTGCAACTCGAGTGGAGATGGCGACTGATTCAGTTGCAAGCATATCAGGGTCCATTGAGCGAGAACCTTGTGAATACCAAGGACGATTAACTTTCTGCGTCTTTGAAACGTACAAACTTAATGATCGAGATGTTGGAACGCCAAGCGCATGCATATGCTCTTGAGCCAAAAATTCACGAATACTGGATCGTAATACAGCGCGACCATCAGCACCACGACAATAAGGCGTGCGACCGCCACCTTTTAGCTGCATCTCCCAGCGCTGACCATTAATAACAGCCTCAAGGATGGATATTGCACGACCATCTCCGTATCCGTTACCCGTTTGAAATGGACATTGTTGATAGTATTCTGTACCAAAAATAGAAAGTGCATACCCAGTTGCCCAGCCAGCTGTACGTATAGATTTGGGTAAATGTGAAGTATCGCCAGAAAATAGGCGTATAAAATTATCTGACTGGGCTAGGCTATCAGCAAAGCCAAGTTCGCTGAAAAAATCTTTGCTATGCGTAATATATTCTGGATTTTCAATAGGCGTGGGATTGACTAAAGTATAGTGGCCAGTGAAAACCTGCCTAGGATCGTGGTCAACGCCGTCAATTTTTGCGTCAGGATCTTGGTTAAGAATATCCATAAATGAATAGTCGACCAACTTTGAAAGATCATTAAGTGTTTGAATAACTGGCATATATGTTTAATTTTTTTATGATAGTGTTATTTTATATCAATGAAATTATTCAAGCCTTGGTTTGAATTAGGGTTAAAAAGGACAATAAAAAACCCCAAGCAAACTTGGTGTTTGATTGGGGTTTTCTATTAAATATGGTGCCCAGGGCCGGAATCGAACCGGCACGCCGATAAAGGCGCAGGATTTTAAGTCCTGTGTGTCTACCAATTTCACCACCCGGGCATGAATTGTGTAATTATTATAGACACATGAAAAAGAAGCAATTATATACTAAGCATCGGTAAAATTCTATTTTTTTGAGGTGGGATTTTTCATGATAAAGTTAATTATTATTTTCTTGATTGCTTGGTTGGGCTTTAGTGTTTGGCGCAAATTAAGGCGGCCAAAAAGCAATGATATTCCATTGCCCTCAACTAGAAAAATGTTGTCTTGTAATGTGTGCAAAACTCACATTCCTGAAAATGAAGCCATCATTCAAGATGGCAAAGCTTTTTGTTCTAAAAAATGTCTGGGGTAATCCATTATGAAATTTTTACTTGATTTTTTTCCAATTGCTTTATTTTTTATCGTTTACAAGACTATGGGTTTGTATGCGGCAATCTATGCCATGATCGGTGCCACTGCTTTGCAAATGTTGATTGCTCGTTATCAAACGGGTAAATTTGAAAACACCCATCTTATTACTTTTGCCTTGCTAGTAGTTTTGGGTGGTGTTACGCTGGCGCTTAGAGATCCAGCATTTTTAATGTGGAAAGTAAGCGTGCTGTATGTGGTATTTGCTTTGGTATTAATTGGCAGTATGTGGGTTGGTGAGAAGCCACTATTAGAAAGAATGCTTGGCAAAGAGCTGGATTTACCAAAAATTGTATGGCAGCAAATGAGTTGGATTTGGGGTTTGGGATTTATTGGAATTGCCTTCGTTAATGCCTATTATGTCAAACTAGCATTGGGTGCAAGAGAGTTGTTGTTTGCCTCAACTGACTTAAATCCTAAAATTGAATTAACAGAATTAGAGTGTGCAACCACAACTATGCAAGATTTATGCTTAGCCGCACAACACACAGAAGAATCATGGGTAAATTTCAAATTATTCGGTACTATGGGTCTGACATTTATTTTGATCATTATCACGGTCATTATGATTAGCAAATATACCAAACAAGAACAATAGGAAAAAATTATGAAACGCACAAGCGATACACAGCAGTCCAGGCGGACTCCTTTATATCAAGCGCATGTAGATGCACAAGGAAAAATGGTTGATTTCGGTGACTGGGAAATGCCGCTAAATTATGGCTCTCAAATTGAAGAGCATCATCAGGTTCGAACTGACGCAGGCATGTTTGATGTTTCGCACATGACAACGGTTGACTTTAAAGGCGCTCAAGCAAAGGTGTTTTTACAAACGCTAATCGCCAACGATGTAGACAAGCTAAAGACTGAAGGTAAGGCTTTGTATAGTTGCATGCTGAATGAAAGCGGTGGCGTGGTTGACGATCTAATTGTTTACTATATTAACGATGAAGATTACCGTATGGTGATTAATGCTGGCACCACAGAAAAAGACATTGCTTGGATTAATGCACAAGCGCAAGGTTTTGACGTAAGTGTTGAGCCGCAATTTGATTTAGCCATGATTGCGGTCCAAGGGCCTAATGCAAGGGCTAAAGTATTCGAAGCGATGCCGGGTGTTGAAGAGGTGGCAGGTGAATTAAAGCCATTTAATGCAGCTAGTTTGGGCGGATTATTTATTGCTCGAACGGGTTACACCGGCGAAGATGGATTTGAGATTATGCTGCCTGAAAAATCAGCTGAATTTACCTGGAAAATGCTATTAGAAGCAGGCGTTAAACCTTGTGGTTTAGGTGCGCGTGACACATTACGTCTAGAAGCTGGCATGAGCTTGTATGGTTCAGAGATGAATGATGAAGTTTCTCCGCTTGAAGCTACACTCACTTGGACGGTTGATTTAACTAATGAAGATAGACGCTTTGTTGGTCGTGATGCATTAGAGGAATTGAAAGAAAAAGGTGTTGAGATGACAATTGTTGGCTTGGTGTTAGAAGGTAAGGGTGTTATTCGTGATCATCAAAAAGTGGTTACTAGCTTAGGTGATGGCGAAGTAACATCAGGTACATTTTCTCCAACAATGGGTAAGGCGATTGCTTTGGCGAGAGTGCCAATGGGCACAACAGGATCTTGTGAAATTGAGATGCGAAATAAAATGGTTTCGGCTAAAATAGTCAAACCGCCATTTGTACGAAATGGCAAAGTATTAGTTTAATTAGAAAAACATCATAGGCAAGGCCTATGATGAATTTGGAGATTTAAGATGAGCGAAGTAAGAGATGACAGACAATACACCGAGACCCACGAGTGGATTCTAGACAACGGTGACGGAACATTTACAATGGGCGTAACTGACCATGCCCAAGCGCTTTTAGGCGACATGGTGTTTGTTGAATTACCAGGTGAAGGTGATGAAGCTTCTCATGAAGATGAATTTTGTGTGGTTGAATCGGTTAAAGCGGCAAGTGGTGTTTATGCACCTGTAGATTTAGAAGTAGTTACTGCTAACGAAGCTTTGGACGATGAGCCAGAGTTATTAAACTCAAGTTGTTATGATGACGGCTGGTTAGTTAAATTTAAAGCAGACAACATTGAAGGATTGATGTCAGCTGAAGATTACACAGACACACTAGACTAAGCGCTTAGTCTTGGTTAATTCACTGGTTGCCTACAAAGGCAAGCCCGCACGCATTGTTAGCGTTACCACGCATAAATTCGATTTAGAATTTTTGGATGGCTCAACACTAAAAGTCAGAGAAAAAGATTTTCGATTCATTCACCCTGAGTTTACCAAGGTGAATGAATCTTGTGCGCACGGCGATATTAGCGTGCTTGAAGAATTCCAAGAAGAAACACTAGACCTACAAGAAATTACCGAATGGTTGTTTGACGAATATACCGCTCAAACTGCATGGTGCACTTGCCTGTTGGTTGAAGATGGCTTGTATTTTTATTGGCAAAAAGATGATGTTTTTGTTAGGCCAAGTGCGCAAGTTAATGGCATTGTTGAAAAGCGTGAGGCTGAAAAAATTGCCGCTGAAAGCTTACAGCATTGTATTGATAATCTTAATAACAATACCTTTGATGAGCAAGACGAGCCTTACTTAGAAGAAGTTGCCAAGGTTGCTTTAAATCAGTCGAAACATGCCAAAATTTTGGACCATGTTGGCGTTGAAAATAATGAAGAAGCAGCTTATAAATTTTTATTAAAAATTAAATATTTTGCTGATAATTTTAATCCGTATCCAGCACGTTTTTCCATTCCTGAAGATAGGGAAATTGAAGTAACCCTGCCAGAAATTGAGCGTGTTGACCTTACTCACATGAATAGTTACGCGATTGACAACGAGGGTTCTAACGATGCCGATGATGCGATTAGTGTTGATGGTGATCGCTTATGGATTCACATTGCAGACGTGTCCACCATTGTTGATTCTGGCTCAGAGCTAGATGAATACGCACGTGAGCGTGGCTCAAACTTATATTTACCAGAGCAAATTATTCATATGCTGCCCACGTCAATTACTAAGGCGTTAGCATTAGGTGAAGATGAAACTTCTCCCGCTTTATCAATCGGCCTTAATATGGACGAAGGAATCATTAGCAATATTGAAGTTGTGCATAGCACCATTAAAGTAATTAACACCACTTACGAGGCAGTTGATAAAGAACTGGAAGCTGATAATAATGCTGATTTTATTCAAATTCAAACCTTTATTGATCAACATAAGGCTTTTCGTGCAAAGAGTGGCTCGATTAGTTTAAATTTGCCTAATGTTGATGTGCGCTATATTGACGGAAAAGTTCAGATTGAGCCGCAGAAAACCAGTCCAAGTCGTGATTTTGTTGCTGAAGTCATGGTAACGGCGGGTCGTACGATTTCACAATATGCACAAGAAAATGATATTGTTATGCCGTATGCTTTGCAGGATGAGGGTGATTTCCCACAGGAAGTATTAGATAAAAAAGAAAACCTTAGTACGGCTGAATCATTCCAAGCAATTAAGTTTTTCAAGCGTTCGGCTACCTCTATTAAGCCGTTACCACATTACGGCCTAGGTTTGGATTCGTATTTAAGAATCACCAGTCCATTAAGGCGTTATTACGATTTACTAGCGCACCAGCAATTGTCTAATTTTATTGCGGGCAAGTCCACGTTAGATAAGGCTAGAGTTAAAGAAATTATCGGAATTAATAACAACGCACTTGCCAGTGTCGGCCGAGTAACTCGCTTTAGTAATGACCACTACAAGTGTTTGTTTTTAAAGAGAAATCCTAGCTGGACTGGAGAGGGTGTAGTGGTTGATGTCCGCGGCGATAAAGCCTTATTTATGATTCCTGAAGTTGGGCTGATGGATCAGATCAAGTTTAAGGAAGGTCAAGTTCCTAAGACAGATGAGAAAATCATGCTTAAAGTCACGCGCGTTGACATGATGGAACGATCAGCTAATTTTAAGCCAGTTTAGTTTATCTGCAATCTCAATGGCGTTGCCTTGAGTCTCTGACCAATCTCCCAACACGTGGCGCGTAAACTGCTTTTCAGTATGAGTGTTGAGTCGGTGTGTGTGTCCATGGATTAAATCAGCACCTGGGTATTTTTTCATTAACTCATTTACCGCTTGCAGATTGACATCCATAATTTCACGAGTCTTATTTTGTTGCGCTTCAACACTCTTTTGGCGCAATTCACCGCTTAACTTTAATCGCCATTTTTTCGGTAAACGTATAAAAATAGCCTTGGTTATTGGGTGTTGCAAGATTGACTTCATTTGCTGATATGACTCATCATCAGTACACAGTTCATCACCATGGGTGAGTACATATTGATGCCCATGAGTTTCTAACAAATAAGGTGATTCAATTAGCTTGCAGCCTGTTTGCTTTGAAAATTCTTTAGCCAGTAAAAAATCACGATTGCCAGTCATGATCAGAACTTCAGTTTTACTACTTAAGGCTTTAAGTGTCGAAATAATTTGTTGATAATGAGGTGCAGAGAGATCGTCCCCTAACCAAGTGTTGAATAAATCACCTAAGATAAATACTTGATTGGCATCTTGCGCTTGATCGCAGAATTTTTCAAACAGCTTGCTTTTCTCTGTCTCGTTAACAACAAGGTGAAGGTCAGCAATAATTAAAACAGTATTTACCATTTCAGTTGTTTGGGTGTGTGATTCAGATCTAGACATAAAAACCCGGTTAAAGCCGGGTTTAAAATTATTTGATGTAAGCTTTGGTTACAATCACTGCATCGTTAGGAACATCGCCATGTCCACCTTTGTTGCCAGTTGCCACTTCGTTGATTTTATCAACTACATCAAAGCCATCAGTTACTTCACCAAATACACAATATCCCCAGCCGTCTTGACCTGGAAAATCTAAAAATGCATTGTCTTTGGTGTTGATAAAGAATTGTGAGCTAGCAGAATGAGGTGCCGCTGTTCTAGCCATTGCCAATGTGTATTTGTTGTTTTTTAAACCATTTTTAGCTTCATTTTCAATTTCAGCATTGGTTGACTTTTGACTCATGTCTTCGTTAAAACCACCACCTTGAATCATGAAGTTTTTGATCACGCGGTGAAAAATTGTCTCATCAAAAAAACCCGATTCAACGTACTCAATAAAGTTTTTAGCACTGATAGGCGCCTTATCTGCATCAACTGAAATATGAATATCACCCATGTTTGTTTCAAAAATAATCATTGTTCGCTTGTCCGTGTAAATAAAAATACAAATTATACTTAAAACTCCCTTTCATAAATGCGCTCGTTGGCGTATAATTGCCTCTTTTTACGAATTCACATTTAGGTTTTATTATGTACGCAGTTATTAAAACAGGTGGCCAGCAATTTAGAGTAACCGAAGGCACAACTTTAAAGGTTGAAAAATTAGAAGTTGAACCAGGCAAAAAAATTACTTTTGACGAAGTATTAATGGTTGCTGATGGCGACAACGTTCAAATTGGCGCACCAACAGTTGCAAAGGCAACAGTTGAAGCAAAAGTTATTTCACAAGGAAAAGGCAAGAAGGTTACAATTTTGAAATTCCGTCGTCGTAAGCACTCTATGAAAACACAAGGTCATAGACAGCTTTACACTGAAATTGAAATTACAAAAATTAAGGCATAGGAGAATAGCCCATGGCACATAAAAAAGCAGGCGGTAGTACTAATAACGGTAGAGATTCCCAGTCAAAACGTCTAGGCGTTAAGAGATTTGGTGGTCAGGCTGTATTGGCAGGTAACATTTTAGTACGTCAAAGAGGTACTAAGGTTCATCCAGGTATTAACGTACGTAAAGGTAAGGACGATACATTGTTTGCAACAGCAGACGGTAAAGTTGTTTTTGCTAAGAAAGGTAAATTCATGCGTCAAACGGTTTCAATCGAAACTGCATAATTCGTAATAAAGAATTATCTTCAAAAGCGCCTTACGGGCGCTTTTTTATTAATTAAAATAAAGCTATTTCACCCACTAATTTTATTATGAAATACGCAATCGTATTCCCAGGTCAAGGTTCTCAATCATTGGGCATGCTCTCAGATCTTGCTGACAATTTTCCCATTGTAAAAGACACGTTTTCAGAAGCTTCTGACGCTCTAGGATTTGATCTTTGGAAGCTCACTCAAGAAGATCAAGATGCACTTAATCAAACACAAAATACTCAGCCTGCAATGTTGGCAGCTGGCTACGCAACTTACAAGGTGTTAACTAGTGAGGTTGATTTATCACCTGTTTGTATGGCAGGCCATAGCTTGGGTGAGTACACAGCTTTAGTAGCTTCGGGTTCACTTGGTTTTAGTGATGGTATTAAGTTGGTACGTACGCGTGCTGAGCTTATGCAGGCGGCTGTGCCAGCAGGTGTGGGCGCAATGGCTGCCATTCTAGGCTTGGAAGATGAAGTAGTGGTGAAAGTTTGTAGTGATTACGCCGGTGAAGGTATTGTGCAAGCGGTTAACTTTAATTCAAACGGGCAAGTGGTTATTGCGGGCAATAAAGAAGCGGTAGATACAACTTGTGAAGCCATGAAAGCGGCAGGCGCTAAGCGTGCAGTTGTATTACCCGTGAGTGTGCCATCGCATTGTTCTCTGATGGATGATGCAGCGAGTGAATTCAAAACAGCAGTAGATGCGGTAGAATTTAAAATGGGTGGTGTTGATGTATTACATAACTTTGATGCAGCAAAAGCAATAGATGTCAACGATATGAAATCTAAGCTAGTCGCGCAGCTGCATAAGCCGGTGCTATGGACAGGAACGGTAAGAGCCATGCACGCCATGGGTGTTGAAAAATTAGTTGAATCAGGCCCGGGCAAAGTATTAGCCGGATTAACAAGAAGAATTGAAAAATCATTAACTGCAAATGCTGTACTCGATTCAGCCAGCATTGCAGCAACTTTAGAGGAGATTGCACCATGAGTAATTTAGAAGGAAAAATCGTATTAGTCACGGGCGCTAGCCGTGGCATTGGCCAAGCTATTGCATTATCATTAGGCAATGTGGGTGCAACTGTTATCGGTACAGCAACAAGTGATAAGGGTGCAGAGGCAATTAGTGCCACGTTAAAAGATAACGGCATTGCTGGACAAGGTATGGCACTTAATGTCACAGATAATGATCAAATTACCGATGTGATGAAAAACATTACGGATACCTATGGTGCTGTTGATATTTTAATTAACAACGCTGGAATCACCCGTGACAACCTGTTGATGCGTATGAAAGAAGACGAATGGGACGATATCATGAATACCAATCTCACTTCGGTGTACAAAATGTCAAAAGCAGTCTTGCGCGGCATGATGAAGAAACGCGCGGGTCGTATTATTTCTATCGCTTCAGTTGTGGGTGCAATGGGTAATGCTGGTCAAACCAACTACGCCGCTGCTAAAGCTGGCATTATGGGTTTTACTAAGTCTCTAGCTCGTGAGGTTGGTGCGCGTGGTATTACAGTTAATTGTGTTGCGCCTGGTTTTATTAAAACTGACATGACTGACGCACTACCTGAAGAGCAAAAAGAAGCATTGGCTAAGCAAATCCCAATGGGTCGTTTAGGCTCGGTTGAAGAGATTGCAGGCTCGGTGTTGTTTTTGGCGAGTGATGCGGGGGCGTATATTACTGCCCAGACTATCCATGTCAATGGTGGAATGTACACCGTTTAGCTTTGTCTTTTTCTATTTTTCTGTGTTAAACTTTCCAAAACTTTCAATCACATAGTTTTATCTATGCTCAATCAAGTTTTAGAAAGTTTGCCTTGTAAAATAAAAAAAATACTCGCTAAATATATAAAGAAGCACCCCCCCATTTAAAGAATTTCTAATATTTATGATTTATAGATAATTTGACATTAAAAACCCCCTTAAAAACGCTATAAATCATTGTTTTTAAGGGGGTTTTTGGCTTTAAATGGCAAAAAAAGTCGGCCATTTAAGAAATTTCCGAAATTTTAGGTGGCTACTTTATCTTCTTCTTTTCTAAATGCATTCATAATAAATACCAAAAAGATTGAAAGGATAAATCCTGCAATAAAGGCAACCGCCACAATTAGCTTTTTCTTAGGTTTGGCTGGATAGTCATCAGTGATTACTTGACCAACAATTTCTGAATTTTTGTAATTGTGTGGCAACATCATGGATTCAACCAATTGTTTCTTTTCAAGTAATTGATTGATAGTGACTGTCCCTAATTCATCTTTTTTATGACGCATATCCATTAGTTGAAGATTTAGTTCAAGAATAAATGATGAAAGATCTCTTTTCTCTATAAGCTTTAAGGCGGTTAATGCAGGATTTGTGTTTTCAATATCTTTAATATTTTTCCCAATTGTATTTAGTTGCAATTTGTAATCATCTAAATTTTCTTGTTGAATATTAATTTTTTCTGAAAGCAGCTTGATTTCTTTATTCTTAATATTGTCAATTTTTGTATTAATATTGTTTATTTCGAGTTCGTGCCTATTTTTGACATCGTTAAGAATTTTTTGATGCTTATTTTTAATGTACGACACAACTTTTAAAATTTCTCGTGAGGCAATTTCATTCGAAATGGCTTCGGCTTTAATCTCAATAAAAGTATTAACTTTTTTAGTAGTAGAAATCGAAGTGATAGAGTCTTCTCCATCTTTAATATTTTTAAACATATCAATATATAGAATGTTTAGTTTTTTAACCAATTCATTAGCTGAATCTAGCGATGCTTTGTTGTTGTTGTTGTTGTTGTTGTTGTTGTTGTTGTTGTTGTTGTTGTTGTTGTTGTTGTTGTTGTTGTTGTTGTTGTTGTTGTTGTTGTTGTTGTTGTTGTGTAATTTATAATTGCCAATTTCAACCAGCGCAGTGGCCTCATAAATTGGTGTTTTATTAAAGGCGTAAACGCCCGCTAAAATTGTAATAACAGCAGTGACGCTAATGATAAAATTTTTCTTATCCCATAAAGTTTTAAATAATTCTTTTAAATCAATTTCATCTTCTTGGTAAGAATTCTGTTCTGATAGATTTTGCTGCATGGTTTGTTTTTATATTTACAATTGAGTTATTTTATCCCAATTGGTTGCCGCTCTTTATTTAATTAAAAACTGAATCCAATCGAAAATACTGAGCTGGAAGTACTTCCGGAAGTTGACCCTTTAAATTGATAAATAATATCATTTTCATCATCGTGATGTGAGATTCCAGTTGCAATGGCTGACTAACCGTTAAAATTTCCAGAAGCAATACTTATGTGTGATTTTCCATTTTGTGCTGTGGTTAGTCCGCTCATGGTAACTGCTTGAGAAACACCATTCTTATTTTTGCCAATATCCGATGTGTTGGCGTTAATTATATTTGTATTGCTTTGAATGCTGTTTGAATTTTTCAAGATATCAGTTGTATGCAAATTAATAGAGTTGGTGTTGGAAGTAATACTGGTATTTATACTTAATGTATTTGCATTGGTTGTGGTGTCAACATAGGATTTAGTAGCAGCATGATTATCGCTTGTTGGAGTTTGGATGGTGAGTGTGCTTTTGACGGTTGTATTGTGAGAAGTGCTAGTACCTATTTGAAGTTCATTAATACTAGATGCGATTTCATCTTTGCCACTGCTTGAGGTGGAGGCATCTTCAATGGTAAATGAGTTGGCGCCAATGTGCACGACATTTCCTACTTTGCGCATCATGTTGTTACCTGATGCATATTTTAAAGCAGTCACAGTAAGATTACCATTAATGGTAACTTCGCCACTGGAAAAATCACCATGGATCAGTGGCGAGGCGGTATCACCATTTGAAATATATAGCTTGTTAGATCCGGTTTCATTGTAGCTAGCTTTATGACTAATCATAACGTTACCTGAGCCGGTGGCGTTGGTATAGCCTGCGCGATAACCGATCGCAGTATTGTTATCACCATTGGCGCTATTGAGTGTGCCATTACCATTCGATACATTATAGGATCCTGTGGTATTTGCCAATTGTGCATCATCACCAACTGCTGTGTTAAATCCACCAGTTGTGTTTGCCTTCATGCTCTGATTTCCAAGTGCAGTGTTGTTGGATCCTCTGGTGTTATTTCTTAAGGTGTAATTGTCAATGGTTGTGTTATCAGAGCCCGAGGTGTTTTCTCTAAGGTTGAAATAACCCACAAAAATGTTGTTTAATCCTGAGGTGTTGTTCTTCATGGCGGAGTCACCAATGGCCACATTTTTACTGCCGGAAGTGTTGTTTAGTAAGGCATTATTTCCATTTGAAGTGTTCGCTGCTAATAGTGATGTGGATGAGGCAAGCATTATTAAAGCGATATATTTCATGACAACCCTTTGAAAGTAAAGAGTTTTAGTATATTCCTAAAAAAGTAATTTTATAGTTTTTGAAAACGTGATTTTTGGCGTACAATTATTTTGATAATCAAAAATTACTAATTTTTCTTGCGTTTATTTTTAAAAAATTGTTGTAATAGATTTTTACATTCATCATTCAATACCCCGCCTTTTGTTTCAATTGAATGGTTAAAACATTCGCTAGTGGTTAAATCTTGGCAAGAGCCACAAACGCCAGTTTTTTGATCATACGCGCCAAATACAACGCGAGATATGCGGGCGTGAATCATCGCACCGAGACACATCGTGCAAGGCTCAAGCGTAACGTAGAGTGTTGTGTTTGGAAATCGATAATTGTTTAGGACTTGCCCGGCGCTACGCAACAGTTGAATTTCAGCGTGAGCAGTAGGGTCATGATTAGTAATGGGTTGGTTGTGCGCACTGGCGATTAGCTTGTCATCTTGTACTAAAACTGCACCCACTGGAACTTCGTCTATTGCCTGTGCAAGTTTAGCCTGCTCAATGGCTAAAGTCATCCATTGTTTATCTTGTAATAATTCTAACTTCATGAGAAAGTGCTCAAGTTTTTGATTGAGTTTTAACTGGCAATGTTTTAATTAAATATGCACCCGTAATAAATCCGGCAACAACTCCAGTAATATTTGCAAAAAAATCTAACCATTCGCCATAACGATTGACATAAGGTTGGATTACCTCAATAACCCCTCCAAAGATAATAAATAGACAAATAAAAATAATCCATTTATTTGGTTTTCGCAAACCTAAAGGGAGGGCTAAGGCGAAATAAGCAATAAAATGATGGGTTTTATCAGTTTCAGGAAATTCTGGTAATTTTGTTAGAGGGTAAAGTGACAAAGTGGTGCTTATTAATAATAAGCCAACTGTGAGGATTTTCCAGTGCCGTTGTATTTGCTCTAAAATTAACAAAGAAAGTCTACCTTATTCCCACTCGATGGTGGCAGGGGGTTTGCCTGAAATATCATAAACTACGCGTGATACGCGGGTTATTTCATTCATGATTCGATTCGAAACAATGTCTAAAAAATCATACGGTAGGCGAGCCCAACGAGCGGTCATGAAATCAATGGTTTCAACGGCGCGCAGGGCAATGACGTAGTCGTATCGACGCTCGTCACCGGTTACACCCACTGATTTAATTGGCAAGAACACAGCAAAGGCTTGGTTAACTTTATCGTATAAATCGTGCTTGTAAAGCTCATCCATAAAGATGGCATCTGCTTCTCTTAGGATATTGGCATACTCCTCTTTAACTTGTCCAAGAATGCGCACACCTAGCCCCGGGCCTGGGAATGGATGGCGATATAGCATATGTGCTGGAATACCAAGTTTGACACCAATAGTACGAACTTCATCTTTAAATAATTCTCTGAGTGGTTCTACCAATTCAAACTTTAAATCTTCTGGCAAGCCACCAACATTATGATGTGATTTGATGACTTGGGCCTTTCCAGAAGCGGCACCTGCTGATTCGATGACATCAGGATAAATGGTACCTTGCGCCAAGAACTTAATATCATCAAGGTGTTTAGCTTCTTCTTCAAATACTTCAATAAAAGCGCCACCAATAATTTTGCGTTTTCTCTCAGGATCGTTCTCATTAGCAAGCCTGTCGTAAAATTTCTTTTGTGCATTGGCACGAATCACTTTGACACCCATATTGTCTGCAAATGTCTTCATTACCTCGTCGCCTTCATTTAGGCGCAATAGGCCGTTATCAACAAATACACAGGTCAGTTGATCACCAATGGCTTGGTGCAATAGAATAGCAACAACAGATGAATCGACACCACCTGAAAGCCCAAGTAGTACATTGCTATTACCAATCTGATTTTTTAGGCTTTGTATTAAATCGGTAATGATGTTTTCAGTAGTCCATTGTTTTTCACAGTTACAAATTTTGTGCACAAAGCGCTCTAAAATTCTCGAACCTTGCGTGGTGTGAGTTACTTCAGGGTGAAACTGCAGGCCGTAATAATTTTTTTCGGTATTGGCAAAGCCAGCAATGGCGCAATTATCGGTATTGGCAATGCGTTCAAAACCTTCGGGTAGTTCAGTTACTTCAATGCCATGGCTCATCCACACATCCAAGAGGCTATGGCCATCGCTATTCACATCATCAGTGATGTCGCTTAGTAGTGGAGAATGGTTGCGAGCACGAATTTGAGCGAAGCCGTATTCATGTTTTTCAGCAGAGATAGCCTTACCACCAAGTTGCATGGCCATGGTCTGCATACCATAACAAATGCCTAAAATTGGCACACCTAAATCAAATACAATTTGTGGCGCTCTGGCTGAATCATCCGTTGTTACTGTATCAGGACCGCCTGAAAGGATAATACCTTTAGGGTTGAATTTTTTGATAAAGGATACATCTACATCGTAAGGAAATAATTCACAGTAAACACCAATCTCACGCACGCGGCGCGCAATAAGCTGGGTGTATTGAGAGCCAAAATCAAGAATAAGGATTCTATCGCTGTGAATATTTGTCATAATAGTACTGTATTGAATAAATCGATTTTATAGACTGTATTTTAATGAAAATTTTAGACCGCTACATTGCTAAAACATTGTTTAAGTATTCTTTATCCGTGATGGTGATATTGGTAGGTATTTTCGCGTTCTTTAAATTTTTAGAAGAGGTTGATGATATTGGTCGTGCCGGTTACACTCTGATAGATGCCTTAGTTTATATAGGGCTTACACTGCCATCTATTGCATATTTGTTATTTTCTCTCATTATTTTATTGGGTGTAATCCTAAGTTTGGGTTATTTAGCTTCTAATAGTGAGCTGGTTATTATGCAAAGTATGGGTATATCAGTTATTGATATCACTAAGTCTTCTTTAAAAATTAGCCTAGTATTTGCACTGATTATGATTATTATCGGTGAATTTTCAGCGCCAGTTGCTCTAGATTATGCCAAAAAATATCGCGCTGAAGCATTAGGTCAAAAAGTTGTTTTGGTTAATCAAGAAGGATTTTGGATTAAAGATAAACAAAATATCATCCATATTGGGCGAAATGTAGATGGTAGTCAATTTAAAGACATAACCTTGATTAAATTAAAATCTGCAAGAGAATTGCATTCTATATCCCATAGCCAAAAAGCTGATTTTGACGGTAGAACAATAAGCATGCATCAATCAAAACAATATTTAATTAATCAAGATGATAAATTTACAAATATTGATAAACAGACATTACCTCAGTTATTTTCCAAGGTGGCGTTTGATCGACAATTATTGCAATCATTAAAAAAAGAACCTAAAGAGTTGTCTACTTGGCAATTATTTAAGCAAATTAGTTATTTGTCAGATAATAGGCTTTCATCTGCGGGCTATGAAGTGGAGTTTTATACTAGGCTAATGAAGCCAGTTACATTGATTGCTATGATTATTTTATCAATTCCTTTTGTTTTTGGATCTTTGAGAGATGCTTCACTCGGTAAAAAAATCTTCTTAGGTTTAATGCTTAGTTTATTTTTTGAATTATTCTCAAGAATAGGTGGGGTATTATCCCTTAGACTTGATTACAATCATTTCTTGATAGCATCAATACCAACTTTAGTAGTTTTGGTTTTTGCGCTAATACTCCTTAAAAGAAAATCAGTTCAATAATATGCAAGAATTAAAAACGCAAACAGCTAAGCCAAAACTAAAAAGACCCAAACGGTTTCAGGTGTTATTATTGAATGATGACTATACAACCATGGAGTTTGTGGTGGTAGTGTTAATGCGTTTTTTTTCCAAAAATGAAGAAGCAGCAAATGCCATTATGATTAAAATTCATGTAGATGGAGAAGGAGTTTGTGGTACTTTTTCACACGACATTGCCCAAACAAAAGTAACCCAGGTGACTGACTTTGCAAGAAATAACGAACAGCCACTGATGTGTGTTTTGCGAAAATTGAGCGATTAACTTATAATAAAAAAAACTATGATTGAATCAGGATTACAACAAGAGATTAACTTTATCATGACTCAGGCACGCAATAATCGCCTAGAGTTTGTCACGGTTGAGCATCTGCTACTGGCACTACTTAACATTGATGAAGTGGTTACTTTTTTACGCAACAAGCGCGTTAATCTTGACGAGATTCGTGAAGAGTTGGAAGAGTATATTAACTCTCATACGTCACTTATTGCACAAGATTCAGAGCTTGATATTGTGCCAACTGTTGGCTTTCAAAGGGTTTTACAGCGCAGTGTTTATCAAGCCCAATCAGCACAAAAAAATACCGTTTATGCGATGAATGTTTTGGTTAGCATTCTGTCTGAGAAAGAATCTCACGCCGTATATTTGCTTAAGCTAAATAATATTTCACGCCTAGAAGTTATGGAGGGTATTGCCAATCAAGAGCCTGAAGAAATCGAAGATGGTAACAGTACAGCCAGTGCTGATATTAAAAAACCTAAACAAACAGCACTTGAAAAATATACAATAAATTTGTGTGATAAGGCTAAGGCCGGCAAGATTGATCCTTTACTTGGTAGAGAGGAGGAAGTACTGCGTACGGTTCAAGTTCTGTCCCGTCGTCGTAAAAACAATCCGCTATTTGTTGGTCAAGCGGGTGTTGGTAAAACTGCTATTGCAGAAGGCATTGCTAAGAAAATAGTTGATGGAAAAGTGCCGGATGTTTTGAAAGAAGCAAGTATTTATTCACTTGATATTGGTGTGTTGATTGCTGGCACCAAATATCGAGGTGATTTTGAAAAGCGCTTAAAGTCTGTACTAACTGATTTGTCCAAAATTCCACATGGAATTTTATTTATTGATGAAATACACACTATGATTGGTGCTGGCAGTGTTTCTGGCGGCTCACTTGACGCCTCTAATTTACTTAAACCTGCTTTAGCAGATGGTTCTCTTAGATGTATGGGCTCTACAACTATTGAGGAGTTTCGCAAGTTTTTTGAAAAAGATCATGCACTCACACGTCGCTTTCAAAAAATTGATATTGAAGAGCCGTCAGTAACGGACACAATCAAAATTTTACATGGTTTGAAAAAATACTATCAAGATCATCATAAGGTTAAGTATTCTGCGGCCGCGTTAGAATCAGCAGTTGAGCTATCTCATCGTTATATGAATGATCGACGTCTGCCAGATAAAGCCATTGATGTGATAGATGAAGTGGGCGCCTTGCAGCAAATTCAACCAAAATCAAAACGTAAGATTAATATTGGTGTGAGTGATATTGAAAATATCGTGGCTAAACTTGCTCGTATTCCATCTCGACAAGTAACTAATGACGATAAATCATTGCTTAAGAATTTGGAAAATGAATTAAAACTCGGTGTGTTTGGTCAGGATAATGCTGTGGCAAGTTTATCGACTGCTATTAAGCTTGCACGCTCAGGTCTCTCTCAAGATGATAAAACCATGGGTGCTTTTTTGTTTGCCGGCCCAACAGGTGTTGGTAAAACTGAAATTTGTAAGCAGCTGGCACGCATTATGGGGGTTAAGTTATTGCGTTTTGATATGAGTGAATATATGGAGCGCCATTCAATTTCTAAGTTAATTGGCTCTCCACCGGGCTATGTGGGCTACGATGAAGGTGGCTTATTAACAGAGGCAGTAAATAGTAATCCGTATGCCGTATTGCTGTTGGATGAGGTTGAAAAAGCTCACCCAGACTTGTTTAATATTCTGTTGCAAGTGATGGATAACGGAAAAATGACAGACTCTAACGGACGAGAGATTGATTTTAGAAATGTGATTTTAGTGATGACCTCTAATGTCGGTGCACACAGCGCGCAACGCGCATCTATTGGTTTTAATGATCAAGACCACTCGCTAGATTATGAAGGCGAGCTTAAAAAGACCTTTACTCCAGAATTTAGAAACCGTTTATCTGAGGTGATTTATTTCAACTCACTCAACAAAGATACGATCGTTTACGTGGTCAATAAATTCTTGTTTGAGCTTGAGTCCACTTTAGAAGGTAAAAAAGTCTCGCTCATTATTTCTGATGCAGCTAGAAAATGGTTTGCCACAAATGGCTATGATGCGCAAATGGGTGCGCGCCCAATGTCACGATTGATTGAAAAAGAAATCCGCAAACCATTGGCTGATGAGCTTTTATTTGGCAAGCTGATTGATGGCGGGACGGTTAAAGTTGGTGTTAAAAAAGATCGAATCACACTTAATATTTCAAAGTGAAAATCCTCATTAGTAATGATGATGGCTATCAAGCAGAGGGTATACAAGTATTAACCAAATATTTGGCAAAAGATCATGAGGTGGTTGTGGTTGCGCCTAATGAGAATAAGTCTGCCTCTAGTAGTTCATTAACGCTTAATCGAGCATTAAAGCCTGTCAAAATTGATACAAATATCTACAGTATCGATGCTACACCGAGTGATTGTGTGCATTTGGCATTGTGTGGCTTTTTAGAAGATAAATTTGATTTGGTGGTGACCGGTATTAATTTTGGTGCTAATCTGGGCGATGATGTTATTTATTCAGGCACCGTAGCTGGCGCTATAGAAGGGCGTTTTTTAGGTCTGCCATCAGTGGCAATTTCCTTAGCAAGTTGGCAAGGTGAAAATTTTGAAACGGCTGGTAAGGTTGCACAACAAATTATCAATCAACTTCACACCTCTCAACTCTCAAACGACACCGTACTTAACATTAACGTGCCTGATATTGCTCATGATGAAATTCAAGGCTTTCAAACAACACGCCTAGGTAAACGTCACATGTCTGAAGCAAGTGTGCCGGATGAAAAAGACCCTGCTAGTTACTGGATTGGTGAAAATGGAAAAGAGGCTGATAATGGCGTGGGTACAGATTTCCATGCTATTGATAACAACTATATATCAGTCACGCCGTTGCAAATTGACCTAACAAAATACAACGAAATTGATGCCGTTTCAGAATGGATAGGTAGCTTATAAAATTATATTTGTCAACTTGACAAGTTGTGTTATAATTAAATTATATTAAACGCAAGAGGTTGGCAATGCAAACTGTACAAGTAGGACAATTTAAAACAAATTTTTCAGATATCTTGAAACGAGTTTCAAGTGGTGAAGAGTTTATTATTGAGTATGGAAAGCGACATACAAAGGTTGCTAAAATTGTGCCTTATAAAGAAGAGCCTAAGCAACGTGTATTTGGTCAATTAAAAGGAAAGTTAGATATTCCTACTGATTTTAATAACAATTTTCAAGAGGTGGAAGATTTATTCTACAGTGTTTAATAATGAATATTATTATTGACACACATATTTTTTTATGGCTTTTAAACGATCCGTCTAAAATAGATAAATCCTATTTCAAACACTTAGAAGACACAAATAATAATATTTATTTAAGTTCTATGAGTATGGTTGAGCTTATTATTAAATCTTCAATTGGTAAGTTAAAAATAGATTTTGATATTGAGGATGCCGCTATGAAAATGGACATAATAATTGTGCCATTTGATGCCAGTGATGCAATGCAGTTATCCAATTTACCATTGCATCATAAAGACCCATTTGATCGAATGATTATCGCACAAGCAATGAGTAAAAATTATGCGCTAATTAGTGATGATTCAAAATTTACCTTGTATGCGGGAAATGGCCTTAATTTAATTATTCCAAGTATCTCTTAAACTAACCGTTTTATTAAAAATAATCTCATTTGGGGATTGACTATCTCTACAGTAATAGCCTTCACGTTCAAACTGGTAAGCTACTTCGGGTTTAGCGCTGGCCATCGTTGGCTCAACCATGCCGTAAGTTACTATTAGTGATTCAGGATTGATTAACGCTTCAAAATGATCATTTTTTCCCGGGTTTTCTAAAGTAAATAAACGGTCATACATTCTAAACTCAGCCCTTAATGCTTTGGTGGCTTCAACAAAATGAATCACCCCTTTAACCTTGCGCCCATCTGCCGGATTTTTACCCAAGGTATCTGCGTCATAAGTAGCATATACCGTGGTTATATTGCCATCAAAATCCGTATCAAAGGTAGTGGCATTAATAACGTAAGCATTACGCAGGCGTACTTCTTTGTCAATCGCTAAGCGTTTAAACTTTTTATTCGGTGCAACTTCTTCAAAGTCTGCTCTATCGATATATAACTCACGAGAGAAGAAAATTTCACGCTTTCCCATGTCTTCGTTCTGCGGGTGAATAGGCGCTTGCAAGGTTTCAACTTGATCTTCAGGGTAGTTCTCAATAATCACACGTATCGGGTCAATCACACCCATGGTGCGTGGCGCCACCACGTTTAAATCATCACGAGCAGCATCTTCTAAAATTTTCATATCTGTCATGCTATCCACTTTAGAAATACCAATTTGATCAGAAAAATCACGAATACTGGCAGCCGTATAGCCACGACGTCTGAGGCCGGAGATTGTTGGCATGCGCGGATCATCCCAACCCTCTACCAATTCATCCTCAACTAGCTGCTGTAGCTTGCGCTTTGACATAACTGTGTATTCAAGATTTAGGCGTGAAAACTCATACTGGTGTGGACGATTAGGCTTATTAAAATCATCCAAATTGTCCAGCATCCAATCATAAAGGTGACGATTATTTTGAAATTCTAATGTACACAGAGAATGGGTAACACCTTCAATTGCATCACTAATGCAGTGAGCAAAATCATACATCGGATAAATACGCCATTCATTGCCCATTTGATGATGCTTATCAAAGCGAATGCGATAGAGTGCAGGGTCACGCATACACATAAACGAGCTAGCCATATCAATCTTGGCGCGTAGCACACATTCACCTTCAGAATATTTACCGTCTTTCATTTTAGCGAGTAGGGTTAAATTTTCTTCAACAGAAGTTTCACGATAAGGGCTAGCCTTGCCCGGCTCTTTTAAGGTGCCACGGTATTCACGAGTTTCATCGGACGTTAAAAAACACACATAAGCCAAACCTTTGTTGATTAGTTCAATTGCGTATTCATAGAACTTTGGAAAATAATTAGAGCTATATTGAACTTCACCATCCCATTCAAAGCCCAGCCATTTAACATCAGCTTTAATAGAATCAACAAATTCGACATCTTCTTTGGCAGGATTGGTATCATCAAAACGCAAATTACATTTGCCGTTATAGTCCTGTGCTAAGCCAAAATTCAAGCAAATTGATTTGGCGTGGCCAATGTGTAAGTAGCCATTCGGCTCAGGTGGGAAACGTGTTTGAATAGATGTGTGCAAGCCAGAATCTAGGTCATCATTAATTTGATGGCGAATGAAGTTGATAGGCTTGCCAGTTGGCGTATTGTCGCTCATAATCTAGGTGTTAAAAATAATGCGTAAATTATATCATTAAACACTCATACTAATATATTGAGCAGCACACGTAGTAAAATCCACTTTATGAAAATTGCAATTGTAAAACTCTCAGCGCTTGGTGATATTATTCATGCCATGGTCGCCTTACAGTTCATTAAGAAAAAATACCCAGATTGTCAAATTGACTGGATTGTAGAAGAAGGCTTTAAAGGGATTTTGGAAAATAATCCTGATATCGATACCATTCATACGGTTAATATTAAAAAAGCCAAAAAAGATAAGTCATTTAAATTACTTTTTAAAGAATTTCGTAAACTTAAAAAACTACCAAAATATGACGTTGTTATTGATACCCAAGGCTTAATTAAATCAGCCATTGTTGCACGCTTTATTTCAGCAGATAAGCGATTTGGCTTTGATAAGACTTCATTAAGAGAAGCTTTTGCCGCTAACTTTTATACAGGCACCTGTCATATTGATTATTCTGAAAATATTATTAAACGCAATGCATTTGTTGTTTCAAGTGCTTTGGGATTTAATATTTCACATACCGATATCCTGGATAAAAAATCGTTTCTACATTCAAATTGTGAGAATATAGCCGAACTTGATAAAGGCAAAAAGTCAAATATCGCTTTTATTCCGGGTGCCTCATTTAAATCTAAAATTTACCCAGTAGAAAGATACATTCAATTGGCCAATGAGCTAGATGCCAATATTATTATTTTGTGGGGCAATGAAGATGAAAGGCTAATGGCAGGTCAAATAAAGCTTGGTTCGAGCAATGTTAGTATGTCTAAGAAATTAACCTTGGATGGGCTAAAGTCAGTCATTGCAAAAATGGATTTAGTAATTGGTGGGGATACTGGCCCAACACACATGGCTTGGGCACTTAATATTCCATCTATCACTCTATTTGGCTCTACACCCGGCTATCGTAATACTTATACGACAGATATTAATCAAATCATTGAATCTGATTCACAGGTAAGCCCTTGTAAGATCGATAAGAATGATTTATCAATTGAAGATATTGAAGTAGCTAAAATAGCCTTAAAAGCTAAAGAACTGTTGAAACTTGTTTGATTGAATTAAACACAAACCTTGATTTAGAGTTTTTTTCATCAATATTGTGCCCACTTTTGACTAAAATAGTATTTGATATTCCTACCGAATTTGCGGCTTGAATATCAGCTTCTTTATCGCCAACCATCCAAGAATTTGGCATATCAATGCTGTATTTATCATTGGCTTGATTAAACATACCGGGTTTTGGCTTTCTGCAATCGCAATTTGATTCAGGGCCATGGGGGCAGAAAAATACATCTAATATCTGAATGCCATGATTTTTGAATTGCTCCAGCATCCATTGAGTAACTAGCTGAAAATCCTCTTCACTATAATAGCCACGCTCAATACCAGACTGATTAGTAACAACGATTATTTCATAACCAGACGACTGAAAGTTTAGGCAAACATCAAACACGCCATCAATAAATTCAAAATCCTCTATTTTGTGTAAATAGCCAACTTCTTTGTTGATTACACCATCGCGATCTAGAAAAATTACCTTCATTTACGCTTTAGGTTTTAAGATTTCTTCAGGTTTTTTATGTGTCCACTTTCCTCTTGGCTTATCAATGTATTGAAAGTGTTCGTTGGTAAAGCTGCCCTGGACACAAACGTGTCGATAAGATTTATCATTTATAGATTGTTTGCTTTGAGCAATTGCATTACTAAATGGCACAGGCCCAGTTAGTAAAAAAACTCCAATAACCTTGCCACTATTGATATTTTCTAAAATTATATCAATAGCATTTGACAGGATAGGGTGATTTTTTTCTGTCGCAATAAAATAGTTGGTGTGATCGTTATCAGTACCTTTTAAAATAAACAATTCTTTATCTTTATTTTTGATAATTCCTGATAGTGGAAAAATTAGGTGAGCATCAATATCCATGTAAATACCACCAAAATGCTTTAGAGTGAGCAAACGCCACAGATCTGCTTGTGCTGCACCATCGTTCAAACGCTCATAAGCTTGAATTGTATTTTCATCGGTATTTTCTTTAATAAAAGTAAGCCTATCCTCGGTGCTCACATAGTGATAATCATAGCTAAGACTCATTAACCGATTAAACAAATAGTTTAAATATATAGGCAAACTAACTTTGTTTGAGTAGTTGGTTTGCCAAATATTTTTCTGAATTTTTTGATTTTTTCCCTTGAAAAGTGCTTTACTATATACAGGAATTGTAAAGCGCTTTTTAGGTAGGAAAAAATGAAACGGATAGCTGATAAATATTTTACTAATATTACCGATTAGTTTTGAAAGTCTATTACATAAAAGAAGTAGAAAAGACATTGGATTTTTTATAATTGAATTGCAATGAGTTTACATTAAAATATAAATTTTATCGTTATTAATGCCGTGATTAAACAACAGTTAACTAGTGATTACTACAAACCTTTTGCCAAAGAAATTGAAAAATATTTTTCCGAAAGTGATGTTATTTTACAGGATGACAGAAATACCATTAAAGAGGTCGAGTTTAATAACAAGGTCTTTGTGGTTAAGTCATACAAAGTCCCTAGCACTATCAATAGTTTTATCTATACTTATTTAAAAAAATCAAAAGCATGGCGTGCCTATAATTATGGGCTAAAAATTTCTCAGTTCACCCCTAAAGTGATTGCTAGAATAGAAAATTTTCATCCACGTTTAACAAAAAGCTATCTTATTTGTGAAAAATTTGATGCTGATTTTAATATGCAGGCGCCCTTATTTAAAAATCATCCCGATAAGAAAGTTATATTCAAAGAGTTTGCAAAATTTATATTTGAATTGCATAAGAATAATATTTTTCATCATGACCTATCTCCAGGAAACATACTGATTAAGAAAAGCGAAAAAGGCTATATTTTTAAAATTATTGATATTAATCGTATGACTTTCGAGGTATTAAGCACAAAACAAAAGGCTCAAAATTTCAGTAAATTATGGGCCGATACAGAAGACTTATCGATGATACTTATGGCTTATGCACAAGTTGCTAATTTGAGCGAAAGGTTTATCAATCTAGGTCTGTTCTATAATCAAAGAAACAAGAATAGAAAGACCCGTAAACGTAAAATAAAGCAAATGTTAGGATTATGATAGATAAAATTTCTATTGTTATTATTGTTAAAGATGGTGAAAAAACCATTGAAAATACATTAAATGCCCTGAGTCAGTTTTCTGATGTGGTGGTGTTTGACAATGGCTCAACTGACAGTACCATTGAAATTTCTCAAAAATTTCAAAATGTTAATCTGATTCAAGGTGATTTTACTGGGTTTGGCCCAACTAAAAATAAAGCAGCCACTTTTGCAAAAAATAAATGGATTTTATCTTTAGATGCTGATGAGGTTATTAGTAAAGATTTTGCAAATAATCTAAAAGAAATGCATTTAAACCAGCAAACTATTTATCAAATTTTTCGAAAAAACTATTATAAATATACCCACATTAAACATTGTTGGAATAATGATAAAATTGTTCGTTTGTATCATAGTCAGCAGACTAAATTTGATAAAAAGAAGGTGCATGAAAAGATATTATCACAAGGGCTAAATGTGGAATTACTGACTGGATATATTGATCATTATCCATACGATAGCATCTCAGATTTTGTAAAAAAACTTGATACTTATTCCAGTGAATTTGCTCGTGACAATACAGGTAAAAAAAGATCTTCGCCTGTTAAAGCGGTACTAAATGGTGGATTTTCTTTTTTTAAAACCTATTTTTTAAAACGTGGTTTTTTAGATGGGTATGCAGGTCTAGTTATTGCCTTTTCTCATATGGCAACAAATTTTTATAAGTATATTAAACTCTATGAGTTAAATCAAAAAAAATGAATATCCTAATTACTCGTCATGACAAAATTGGTGATTTTATTACGTCATTACCGCTTTTTTATGTTGTTAAAAAATCTAATCCTAGCGCTAAGGTTTATGCATTGGTGTCAAAGGTGAATGTTGAGCTGGCTAATCAAATTGACTTTATTGATGAAGTTATTTTGTATGATGAGAGTCATTTTTGGCAGACTTTAAAAAGTATTAAATCTGAAAATATTAACACTAGTATTAGTGCATTTATCGATACTCGATTAGGCTGGTTGTTATTTTTAAGTGGTATCAAAAAACGCATTGCACCTGCGACAAAACTAGCACAATTATTTTTTAATAAAACTCTAAAGCAAAAGCGTAGTCTTGTTGAAAAAACAGAAATTGAATACAACCTTGATTTGGCAAGGCTCTTAGATAGGGGTATTGATCTTTCATATCAAGTGCCTTTGCTTAAGTTGAATAATCTACAACAATTTAGAAATTCCAATCAACTAGAAAATAAAAAGCTGGTACTTTTTCATCCCGGTTATGGTGGTAGTAGTGATGGCAACTTAAAATTAGAAGATTACATTAAGTTATCAAATTCTATTCGACAATTGGATAATATTCAGATTGTCTGGGTATTTGGCCCAGATGATCTAATTGCAAAAAATAAAATTAAGGATATGATTCCAGATTTAGACATCATTCATCATCCGTCCACTCTATTAGATTATTGCTTTTTGATTAGAGATAGTGAATTATTTATTAGTACTTCAACAGGTCCTATGCATTTAGCAGGTGCATTAAATATTAAAACAGTTAGTTTTTTTGGTAACAACTTATTTGCCAGCCCTAAACGTTGGGCCACAGTGAGTAATTTAGAAAATCAGCATAATTTCTTGATAAATAGCTCTTTGGATATTGACATAGTTAGAGGGGTGGTGGTAAACATGCTTCAATAGTACCCCTTATTCTAAAATTTCCATGTATTTTTTTACTTCCCTGTTGATTGAAAATATTTTTCTAGCTAGTTTTGAATTATGAGAATTTTTAGTTTTTAGTAGATTTCTGGCCATAAAGAGAAGTTTTTTTTAGATTATCAATGTTTAAGTGTTCAGTCATATAAAAATAAATTAACTTTTAAGCTTTGATGAATATATAATAAATTTAAATATAGTTTACCAAAAAGGAGTCAGTTGAAACTTAACTTTAGGCCTAAGGCAGCATTTGCTTCCCACAAGGCATTCAAGTATTTAAAAGGTAATAATCCAGCTGATATTAATCAGATTGTGGTGATTAGGCACGCAGCAATTGGTGATTTTATGAATATACGCCCATTTTTACTCGGGCTTAAGTCATTTTTTCCTAATGCTAAAATTACTTTAAGTACGATTAATACTTATGTATACGGTATACCGGATGATTTAATTGATGATATTCATATTATTGACCGGACAATTGGTGATAAAAAAACCAGTATTTTTCAGCGGATAAAACAAATTAAACGCCTGCCACAAGCAGATATTTTGTTTGATTTAACTGATAGTTCATTGTCCTTGTTTACTGCGATTTTCTCAAGAGCCAAGTTGAAAGTTGGCTATTCTTATCGCCCGTTTAGGCGGTTTTTTTATGATATTTCAACACTTAGAAGTGATTTTGTACTCGAAGCTGAATCGGTGCTACATATGCTTTATATGCTTGGCTATTTTCGCTATGGCGATTTGCAGTATGGTTATGAGGCAAAGTATCCAAAACAAAAAGTTAAACAAATCGTATATTTTGCAGGCGCCTCAATGAAAAATAAATGTTGGGATGAAGATAAATTTACCGCTTTAATTGACCAGCTATCTATTGAATATCCAGATTATCAACATGTGATATTACAAGGTATTCGTGACGATGAAAAATTCTTAGAGATTTATAATTCTTTGCCAGGCAGAGATAATGTGGTCTTACAGAAAACCATGAGCCTAGATGAAGTGATGCAATTTTTAGCAAATAGTCATCTGCTTATTTCCAATGATACTGGTATTAGAAATATGGCTATTGCAATGAAAACACCTACGATAGGTATATTTTTTGATATTGCACCATTTAAATATTGGCCTAATGAGAAAATTCATGACTGTGTTTTTAATGAAGACTATCAACAGCCATTGGTTGATGATGTTCTCAGTAGTGCCTGTAATATGATGAATGCTTTATAGCATAATTTAATTTTAAAGTATCATACAAATATGCAAAAAGAAAACTTAATGATTGACACTCTCTTGCCAAAATGGATTGGACTTTGGGTTTTTTTATTTAGCATTTCTGTTTTAGCATTTCCTGGCCATGGCGGCCAATCGGCGATTGTTTTATTGTTTACAGCACTATACGTTATGATTTTTAATCGTGGTAACCGTGCAAAATTACCCTTAAAAAAGGAAGAAAAAATATTTATTTATTTGATTTTATTTTGGTTTTTTTGGCAGTTATTTGGTGTTTTTTATCAGCCCTTAGGTTTTGAGTATGAAACTATAAGAGAGAAGTTGAGTGCATTTGACAATGTATCTCGTTGGTTGCTTTTAGTGCCAATATTTTTTTTGCTTAGGCGTTATATTGTTGATTGGAGGGTTGTTACAATTGGCATTAGTATCGGAGTGCTTATCTCTGTTTCTATTGCACACTATGAGGTTTATATCCTTGGCATGGGGAGGGCATTTGGCGTATCAAATCACACCATACCATTTGCTGAGTTAATGGTAGTTTCAGATCTATTGCTATGGATGTTAATGATTCACGCCTGGAATAAGAAGGAGAAGATTCTTTCATATTTAGCATTGTTCGCTAGTCTTGTTGCATTTTACGGTTCTCTTTTATCTGTAACTCGCGGCGCATGGTTGGCCTATGCATTTATGATATTAATTTGGCTTATTTATACTGTAAAAAATAGCTTTTCAGATCGAAAGCACTTACTCTCTAAGCCAATTCTATTAAGGCTTATATTTGCTGGATTAGTATTTTTTGTTGTATCTAAAACTGATCAATATGAGATTTTAAAAAATAGATCAGTAGCAACTTATGGTGATTTATCTACTGGAAATTATCAAGGAGCCTCATCTAGTAGGCTTTATATTTTTCAAGATGCAATTAAGCATATTGAAAAATATCCATTTGGCATAGGCACTCGAAATTTTGAAAAAATTGACCCTGATGGATATCCATATAATTCCCATAATCAAGTGTTAAATATATGGGTTGAAAATGGCATACAGGGTGTTATAAGTTTTCTACTGATTATAGGTGTTGCATTTAGATTTTTTTGGAAAAATTTAAATCATTCTAATGAGACTATCGGTGTTTACGCATCATGTGGCCTTATGTTGATTGTTAGTTATGCAATTTTTTCCCAATCCCAGACAGTATTTGATCATCATCAAACTTTAATATTTTTTATTTTTTATTTGTATTTATTTTTTGCACAAATTCAAGCTTTAAATAGGTCGAGTTAAACTCTATGAGAATTCTACATCTCTTGTCTCAAACACATTTAACTGGTGCAGAGGTGTACGCAGCTGATTTGTGTAAATATCAAGTGAGTGAAGGTCATGAGTGTTTTATCATCTCAGATACTTTGTCAGTTAAATCTAGCGCAAAATATTTTCCAATGTCTATTCATAATCGAAAGTATGTAAATCGTATTCGTAATATACTGGCACTAATCAAATTTTGTAAAGCTCATAAAATAGACTTGGTTCATGTACATTCTCGAGCAGGTAGTTGGCTTGTCAATGTCGTGCGTTCATTTGTTAATATTGCCTATGTTTCTACTATTCATGGGCGTCAAAGTGTGCATTTTTCAAGTAAGCGTAAGAATATTTATGGCCAGCGTATTATTGCGGTGTGCGAGCACTTGCAAGAGCATGTTAAAGGTGAGTTAAATATCGATGAAAATGCATATTTAATCCGGAATATTATTGATGAACATTAGTATTATTGGCAGATTGACTGGCCCAAAGGGCGATATTGCTTACCAAATTTTGTCAAAAATAGCTCCCCAGTTTCCTGAGGTGAAATTTAATATTGCTGGCGGGCCAGTAACAGACAGATTTGAGAGGCTAATCTCAATCTCTGACAATATTGAGTTTTATGGATTTGTAGATGATGTTCCTAATATTATCAAAAGTTCTGATCTAGTTATTGGCGCTGGGCGTGTTGCAATTGAGGCGCTACAGTTAAATACACCTATATTGGCAATTGGTGAAAAGCAATATATGGGCATTTTAGACAATGCCAATATTAAGCTAGCTCAAGTAAGTAACTTTGGCGATTGTGCGCTAGATGAAGCGCATGATTTTGATCAAATCAGTCATGATCTAAAAAGTTTTATTGAATCTAATTACCAGCAAGATGATCTGTCAGAGGTTGTCAAACAATACTCACCTAAAGCAGTACTACCAAAAATTAACCAAGTGTATGCGCATGCGTTAACAGATGTAACCTTTTCCAAACAAAAAGAAGTTGCAGTGATAATGTATCACCGAGTGGTAGATGGACCACTGACTGATTCTAAGTTTAATGTGTATATAGCTAAAGATAAGTTAGATTGGCAGATTGGATACTTAAAAAAACGTGGCTTTGATTTTGTTACTTTTAAAGAGCTTGCTAGCGGTGTAAGGGTTAAAAAACCTATCATCCTCACATTTGATGATGGCTATGAAGATAATTACCTTAACTTGCTTCCTTTATTAAAAAAACATCAAGCAAAAGTGGTTATCTATTGCTTGGGTGATCGTTCAATTAAAAGTAACATTTGGGATGAAATTCTAGGCGAACCTCGTGCTAATCTAATGATTGATAGTCAAATTAAAGAGTGCCATGATTCTGGTTTGGTTGAAATTGCATCACACGGCTTAAAGCATCAACATTTACCTGATTTAAATAATAAAGAGGCTTGTAAGGAGTTGGAGTTGTCAAAGTTAAATTTGGAAAAATTAATTAATGATAAAGTAGTTTCGTTTGCTTATCCGTATGGTGATTACGGTAAAAGAGAAGAGAGTTTAGCCTATGAAGCCGGGTATGATTTTGCCATTGGCACTGTTAACGGCCCACTTAAACTGACAGATGATTATTATGCGATTCGTCGTATACAAATTTTTTCAAATGAAGGTAAATTAAGCTTTTGGAAAAAAACAAGTGGTTTTTATTTGCGCCTGTGTAAATTAAAAGGCAAGGATTTTTAGAGATGAAAAAATCACCTTTTATATGGGATGAATATTCTGATCAACCGCATATCATTACGGACAGAAATTTTAAGAAAAAACAAAAGAAGAAGTTCTTGCTGGAGTATCTTCAAATGTTTTTGGTATTCATTATTATTTTCCCTGTTTCCTTTGTATGGCAATTTTTGATGCGTTATCCAAAGTCTAAAATGCAAGTGGGTATTGGTGTTAATTTAGATAAGGGTGATATTCAGTATGATTTGATTGAAGAGTTAGGTGCGAAAGAATTATTGGTACGAATGCCACTTTGGGACATTGAAAGAATTGATGATTATGTCGATTTTGTTAAAGGCTTTGGAAGTGATAAAGTCATTACGATTAATGTTTTGCAAGACAGGCCACATGTAGAAGATCTTGATTTATTCCGCCGTAATATCAGCATTATTTTTGAAAAATTTCAAGCAATTTCAACTGAGCTTCAAATTGGTAGTGCAACCAATCGAACAAAATGGGGTTTTTTCGCTGTTAGTGAATATCTAAAATTCTATCAAGTGGCTCAGCAAGTTAGAGATGAGTTTTTTTCAACAATAAAACTAATTGGCCCTAGTGTGATTGACTTTGAATATTACTATACAGCTGCTAGCTTGTTCAATTTTAAAAATATTAAATTTGATAAATTATCTTCATTGCTTTATGTTGATAGAAGAGGGGCGCCTGAAAATCGTCAATATGGCTTTAATTTTAAAAATAAGATTAACCTATTGGCTTCAATGGTTTCTTTATCTCCCAAGACTGGTAATGAAATTTATATTACCGAAGCTAATTGGCCCCTTAAAAATACCGCACCTTTTGCCCCCACTAGCGAAAAAGAGTGTGTGAATGAAAAAGACTATGAAAAATATATGAAAAGTTATATAAAAATTGCAAAAAATAGCCAAAAAATAAGTAAATTATATTGGCACCAGTTAGTTGCTCCTGGTTATGGTTTGGTTGATAATCGAGATGATGTGGTGAGAAAAACCCCTGCTTTTTATGCGTTTAAACAGCTTTTGAAAAATGAATAAAATATTAATAGAAGTGCCGACTTGGCTGGGAGATTGCGTGATGATAACGCCTGCTGTTGAAAATATTATTAATACTTTTCCAAATGTCAAGCTAACTATTTTTGGCTCCGGCGTCTCAACAGAAGTTTTTAAACATCATCCAAGTGTTGAAAAAATTATAATTGATAAAAGTAGGCAGGCAAAAAACCGTTATATTTGGCTATATCGACTAGCAAAAACTTTAGAATTTGACGCTGTTTTTTCTTTTAGAAGGCGGTTTTCATCTAAATTTTTTGCCTATTTTATACAATCTAAAAAACGTTTCCATTATCAAAGACTAGACAAAAATAGCAAACATCAAGTTATTCGTTACAATGATTTTGTTAATAATTCTCTCAGTACAAACACCAAACCCAATCATTTAAAAATCATTCCGAAGCCTTGCTTCGACGAAGCCTTGCTTCGACGAAGCAAGGCTTCGGAATTAGGGATAAACCCAGGGGCGAGTTATGGGAGTGCTAAGCGCTGGTATCCTGAAGAATTCACAAGAGTGGCGAGCGAATTATCTAGCCAGTATGATATCGTTATTTTTGGTGGACCAGATGAGGTGGATATTGCTAGTGATATTGAAAAAGGCTTAATCGATAATAGCATTAATAATTATCAAAATTTAGCAGGAAAAACCAGTATTCCAGAATTGATAGATCTTATCTCAAATCTTGATTTATTTATTACTGGAGATAGTGGCCCTATGCATGTGGCCGCTGCCTTTCAGGTGCCTACAGTGGCTATTTTCGGCCCTACCAAGGATGAGGAAACTTCCCAGTGGATGAATGAGAAAAGTGAAATTGTTAAGCAAAGTTTAGAATGCCAGCCTTGTATGAAGCGCACGTGTCCTTTAAAGCACCATAACTGTATGAAACTTATTAAAGCTACTGATGTGTTAGATGCTGTTAAGAGACTTAACTAGTTTTTAAAAGCTAAGTCAATTAAATGGCACATGGTGTGACCAATAATAATGTGCATTTCTTGAATGCGTGGTGTGTCTTCAGCGGGAACCACTAAGTTAACATCACATAAGGCATTCATCTTGCCACCATCTCGGCCACTAAAACCAATCAACTTGCATCCAAGTTCTTTTGCAGTTTGAAGGCCACTTATGACATTGCCACTACTACCGCCCGTACTAATACCAATCACAACATCGCCTTCATTGGCTAGCGCCTCTACTTGACGATCAAATACATGATTGTAGCCATAATCGTTACCAATTGAGGTGAGTGCCGAGCTATCAGTGGTTAGTGCTATAGCGGCTAAACCTTTGCGTTCAACTTTGTAGCGGCCAACTAACTCAGCAGCAATATGCTGTGCATCAGCTGCACTGCCGCCATTGCCAAAGATTAAAATTTTTCCACCATTTTTTAAACAATCAATGCATAAATTAGCAGCCGTTTCTAACGGCTTAGCAATGTATTCAAGTGTGGCTTGAGATGTTTTTAGATGTTCGTTAAATTCAAATTCAATAATTGATTGCATACTTGATTTCCTTGTTGAATTTTTTCAATGGTTTTTGTAGTGCTTTTGCCATCAACAAATTGTACCAGCTTTAACTCGTCAGCAATATCTTGGCCTACTACTTCTTTACCTTCGTAGTCACCACCTTTAACTAGAATATGTGGCTGTACTGCTTTGATTAAGTTGTATGGCGTATCCTCATCAAATACCACAACATAATCAACCGCCTCCAGTGCTGCCAAAATGTAAGCCCTATCCAGCTCTTGATTGATAGGGCGATTTTCACCTTTTAGAGCACTAACTGATCTGTCAGAATTAAGCCCCAGGATTAACACGTCGCCATAGCTTTTTGCAGTTTCTAAGTATCGAACATGGCCTGCGTGTAATATATCAAAACAACCATTGGTGAAAACTATTTTTTTGTCTCTGGCTTTTAACTCATTGCTTAGTGTGGTAATTTCACCTAGTGTTTTAATGTGTGCATCACTGCTAGACTTATTAAGGCTTGATTCATATTCGATGATTTCATTCAATGTGGCAGTGGCACTACCAATTTTCCCTACAACAACGCCGGCTGCAAGATTGGCAAATTCTACTGCATTGTCAATATCATAATCACAAGCTAAAGCAAAGCCCAAAGAAGCCAGTACTGTATCGCCTGCACCGGTTACATCAAAAACTTCCCTAGCTACAGTGGGGTGGGTGCGCAAGTTATCGTCATAAATTGCCACACCTTGTTCACTTAAAGTAATGAGTGAGACACCTAAATCACACTGCGTTTTAAGCTGAGTGATGGCTCGCGTAAGACTTTCATCATCTTTAATGTTTATTTGGGTTGCTTCGCTGGCTTCTTTTTTATTAGGTGTTAATAGGTAGGCGCCCTTGTATTTGGAATAATCTAAGCCTTTTGGATCAACCAATACTTTTTTGTTATTTTTATTAGCAATAGTAATGATTGATTGAGTTAGTTCAGTTGTTAAAACGCCTTTTCCATAATCAGATAATAATATTGCATCGTAATTAGTAACGATTTTTTCAAAAGAGGCAAGGATGGATTTTTGTGAATCACTATTAATTTCATCAGTGCTCTCTCTATCATATCTGACTACCTGCTGCTGAGCGGCGATGATCCTGCTTTTTTTGCTGGTAATGCGATTTTTTTGAGTGATTAAATATTGAGTATTAACTTTGATATCGGTTAACAACTCTTTTAACTCGTCAGATATCTCACAGCCGCCAATCACACTAATCACATCAACCTGCGCACCTAGTGCTCTGAGGTTATTAATAACATTGCCGGCACCACCAAGCACTGCACTTTCGCTTTTCACATTCACCACTTGTACCGGTGCTTCAGGAGAGATGCGTTCGCACGAACCCCATAAGTAGTGGTCTATCATTAGATCGCCAACGACTAAAATTTTTGGAGATTTTCCCTGTAAAGCTATCATGAAATATCCGTACCGTGCAAGCGCTTAATATCAGGGATATAAGCTTTAATGCCAGCCTCTAGCGAAACTACCGGCTCAAAACCTAAGTTAGCTTGTGAAGTGCTGATGTCTGCCTGGGTGTGAATTTGATAGCCATCATAAGGATTTGGAATATAATTTGTGCCTAAATCTGTGTCCAATTCAGTTTGCAAAATATCAGAAATATCTTGAAAACTTCTTGGCGTACTTGTGCCCACATTATAAGTGCCATTTTCTTTAGGGCTGCAAGCTTTAATATTAGCCTGAACAACATCCTCAATATTAATAAAATCTCTTAAAATTTGATCAGATCCTTCAAATAGAGTGGGCGCCTTGCCATCTAAAATTTGATGACCTAGTTGAATAACCATAGAAGAAGTTTTGGCCTTGTAGTATTCGCGTGGGCCGTATACATTAAAGAACTTAAGCCCCACAATGGTCATATTTGGATTTTCACGACTATAACGATACGCGATTTGATCCATCATGTACTTGCTAAAACCATAAGGGTTTTCAGGATTTTCAGTGCCCACAGTTTGTGGTGAGGGGAGGCTGCCATAGGTCGCGGCAGAACTTGCATATACCATTACCGCATCATCATCTTTGGCTTTGTTTAACAAGTCATAAAAAGAGTTGACATTGGTTTGCATGACAATCTCTTGATCGTACACACGCGTGTCTGAAATCGCTGCCTGATGAAACATATAGTCAAATTTATAACTATCCAGCAGCACTAAATCAGATTTGCTATTAATATTGCCACACACCACATCACCAGTAAATCCAATGAGATTTTTGTAGTGTCCAAAACTTTGTAAGTTGCCATTGGCAAAGGTTGCTTCACTTCTAAAGCAATCAAAAACTACTACTTGTGAATCAGGATAATTATCTTGAAAATAAAAGGCTAAATTGCTACCAATGAATCCAGCGCCACCAGTAATTAAAATTGTTTTTTTATTAAAGTCAATATCGTTGTAAATCATTGTCATTGTTTGTTTTGCTAAAAATATATGACTCTATGTTAAACGAATTCTTGTAAAAAATTCAACATTAGTCGGTGTTGCGCTCAGTATAATCAATTCAAATTGACAGGCTTAATGCATATATGGAATATAGTAAGAATTTTTATCAAATCAAGTCAAATAGTGAGATTTTTAATCGAATAAAATCTGAGCGTGAAAGTATTGGCTATTACGATTTACCTTATCAAGATACCGATACGATTAAAAAATATGCACAAAGCATTACCAAGAAGCATATTGTTGTTTTAGGTATTGGCGGTTCTAGTTTGGGTGCTCGGGCAATTTATGAGTTCTTACTCCCATCTGCCAACTACAACAAGGACTTGTTGTTTTTAGAAACCATTGACCCGCTTAAAATTAATCATTCTTTAAAGAAGGTTGATTTAAATGACGCCCAATTTGTTGTTATTTCAAAATCAGGTAATACCATTGAAACCATTAGTATTTTTAAATATCTGAATTCCCTAGTAACGATCGACAATTCTAACTGTACCATCATCTCGGAAGCTAAAAGTAAACTTACTCAATTTGCTAAAGACAATAATATTAAAGCTTTTGATTTAACTGAGAATATCGGCGGGCGTTTTTCAGTTTTTAGTGTGGTAGGATTGTTGCCATTAGCGATGGCTGGTGTTGATATCGATAATTTGTTAAATGGCTGTAAGCGCGTATCAAAAAGCTTTTTTAACAAGGCTGGTTATTGTGATCCAATTTTGGAAAAAGCCAGATTTTTGGTTGAAAATAAAACCAGATTCCATACTAATGTCATTTTTTCTTATTCATCAACTCTAGAAAGTTTTAACAAGTGGTACGTGCAGCTTTGGGCTGAGAGCTTGGGTAAGGTTAATGTTAATGGTACGCGCCAGGGTTTAACCCCTATTGGTTTAGTCGGCCCTGTGGATCAGCATAGTTTTTTGCAGTTGATTATGGAAGGGGTAAGAGATAAAACCGTAACCTTTATCAAGATTGATGATCTTAAAGATAACAGCATGATTCCAACTGACACTGCAAATAAGTTCGGCGTATTAGATCTGCAATATGCTGAAAACATCAGTTTTAATGAGTTGCTAAATAAGCAAGCTGATGCTACTATTCAATCTATCCAAGAACAAGATAATATTCCTTGTGACGTGATTTCCATCCGTACGGTAGATGAATTTAACATCGGCTCACTGATGTTTACTTATCAGTTATTAACCTCTTGTATTGGTGCGTTTTTACAAATTGACACTTATAATCAACCCGGTGTTGAACACAGCAAAGTTAATTTAAGAGAAAGTTTTTTATAAAATATAATGTCATTATGACAAAATATGTATTGAGGTAAAAAAATGCTGGTACAAATAGATCAACGTGGCTCATTAAATCTACCTATAAAAATTAGACAATCACTAGGATTGGAAAAAGGCTCTAATTTCGAGATTGAGGTAGCAGAAGGTGGTGATATTATTCTCCACCCTGTTGAAATTCATCGTACTGTACGTTTATCAGACCAGGGGTTGGAAAAAATATCTGAGGCAAGGAAATCTGGCAAGGGTGAATTACCAGATTGGATTTTGGATGAGGTGAATTAAAGCGGTGTTGCAACTTATTCCAAGTAAAAAATTTGTCAAAGATTTAAAAGCATTTGAGAAAAATACTGAGCTAAGAAAAAAAATTGCAAAAACACTGTCTATTCTGAAATCCAATCCAAGGCATTCTGGATTAAATCTAGAAAGAATTATTTAAGGGTTGATAGAGGCTATAGAATTTCAATTGAACCAATTAGGCAAAACGATAAGTCTATGGCAGACTGGAGTGATGGAATATTTCTATTGAGAATTTTAAGTCATGACGATCTATATAAAAACTCACATTAATTAGGAGAAATTAATGAAATCCATGTTTGGTCTTGAAACGTTTATAAAAATTAACAAATGCCTATTTCCAGTGGCGGGCTATGGCACTCGATTTTTGCCAGCTACTAAAGCCATTCCTAAGGAAATGCTACCAATACTCACCAAACCGTTGATTCAATACGGCGTAGAAGAGGCGATGAGCGCTGGAATGACAACCATGGCAATGGTCACTAGCAAATACAAACAAGCCATTAAAAATCATTTCGAGCCGCACAGTGATATTGAAGCTAGTATCAAAGACACTGCCAAAGAATCATTATTAGATGAAGTTAACCATGCATCAAGTGTGTGCAATTTTACTTATATCGAGCAAGATAAAATGCTAGGTCTTGGGCATGCTATTTATACCGGAAAGCCCCTGATTGGCAATGAGCCGTTTGCGGTAATCTTACCGGATGACTTATGCACAAGCGTAAGTGAATCGGTGCTTAAGCAGATGACAAAGCTTTATCAACAGCATCCAAATTGTTGTATTGTTGCAATCGAAGAAGTGCCTATGACTGAGGTGGATAAATATGGTGTGATTGATGGCGAGTTGCTAGAGGGCTCGAGTAATGCTTATCGGGTAAATTCAATGGTTGAAAAACCAAGCCCAGAAAATGCGCCAACTAATTTAGCGATTATTGGTAGATACATACTTACGCCCGAAATTTTTGATGTGCTTGAAAAAACACCTGCTGATAAAAATGGTGAAATTCAAATCACTGATGCACTGATGATACTTTCCAAACAAGGTAAGGTAATAGCGTATAAATTTGATGGTGAGCGCTTTGATTGTGGCAGTGTCAAGGGATTTGTGGCAGCCACTAATGCTTTTGCTAAAAAACTACTTTAGCTATTATTTTAAAAATTTCGGAAATTTTTCAAATGACTAGTTTTTTCACGTGTTACAGGAGCTTTATTCCACAGTCACCGATTTTGCCAAATTTCTTGGCTGGTCAATATCTGTACCTTTAATAAGAGCTACGTGGTAGCTCAAAAGCTGCAAAGGAATAGTAAAAATGATGGGCGCGGTGATTCTGCCTAAGTCAGTGGTTGTGGGTAGAATAGTCATGCCTTCCATGGGTGTAACTTGTGCAGCTTCATCTTCAAATACAATCATCTGTGAACCTCTTGATTTAACTTCTTGAAGGTTTGATTTAAGCTTTTCGAGTAATTTGTCATTAGGTGCAACAGCGATGACTGGCGTATCTTTGTCAATCAGTGCAATAGGGCCGTGTTTAAGCTCTCCTGCTGGAAAGGCTTCGGCGTGAATGTAGCTAATTTCTTTAAGCTTAAGCGCGCCTTCCATAGCGATAGCATGCATGGTGCCTCTACCTAAGAATATTGCGTTAAATTTATCTTTAAAGCTTTTCGCTAATTCCTTGATTTGATCCTCTTGCTCTAGTGTTTTCTTAATTAAACCAGGCAGGCGATTAAGTCCATCAACAATTTTAGCCTCTTGCTGTTTTGAAACTTGTTTGTGGCACCTGCCAATAGCAACTGATAGTAAGGCTAAAGACACCAATTGCGTGGTAAAGGCTTTGGTGCTTGCCACGCCAATTTCAGGTCCAGCATGGGTTAAAAAAGTAAGCTCAGATTCACGTGTAAGTGATGACTCAGCTGAATTGCAAATAGTGAGTGTATAAATATTTTTATTGCATTTTTTAATGGATTTTAAAGCTTCTAGCGTATCAGCCGTTTCGCCACTTTGAGAGATGGTAATAAACAGTGTGCCGTCTAAAATTATTGGATCGCGATAGCGATATTCGCTTGCTACTTCAATATGAGTTGGAATTTTAGCGATATCTTCCAGCCAATATTTAGCCACTAATCCTGCATTGTAGCTAGTGCCACAAGCGATTATTTGGATGTGCTTAGTATTTTTAAAAATGTCTTTGGCTTTGTGTCCAAAAGCAGAAGTGAGCACAGCATCTTTGGTAATTCTTGATTCTAAGGTATCTCGAATGGTTTGTGGTTGCTCAAAGATTTCTTTAAGCATATAGTGGGCATAATCACCTTTTGAGGCCTGTCCAGATTTAAGTTTCGAGGTTTTTATCTCACGCTTCACTTGATTGCCATTTATATCATAAATCGTTACAGAATCGAGCGTGATGTCGGCAATATCTCCTTCTTCTAAGAAGATAAAATCTTTGGTAATATCAAGTAGCGCCATTTGGTCGGAAGCAATAAAGTTACCTTTTTTGCTGATACCGATAACAAGAGGCGATCCACTTCTAGCAGCAATAATACGCCCAGGATCTTTAGGAGAAATTACACCAACCCCATAAGCGCCTTCGAAAGTTTTAATGGCTGCTTGGGTTGCTGTTAGTAAGTTACTACTGGTTTCTAATGCTTGATGAATGGCGTGAGCAATAACTTCAGTATCAGTATCCGAAGTAAAGTTATAACCTTGCTTGATTTGCTCAGATTTAAGCTCTAAAAAATTTTCAATAATGCCGTTATGAACAATGCCAACGCTATTGTTGCAGATATGTGGATGTGCATTTTTACTGGTTGGTTTACCATGTGTTGCCCAGCGAGTATGTGCAATACCGACTGTACCATCAAGTTTAATTTTTTTATCATTAATGGCTTTTTCAAGGTTAATGACTTTGCCAACTGCTCGTGCACGGTTTAGTTCGTGATTTTCGGTTAAAACCACAGCACCTGCAGAGTCGTAGCCGCGGTATTCTAAGCGCTTTAAGCCGTCGATTAAAACAGGAGTAATGTTATTTTGGCATACGCCGCCAACGATTCCACACATAAGAGTTTGTGATTAATATTTAATTGAGATTATAAACTTTGAATGGTTGTTTATGGGTTAGACTGCAACAACTTCTTTTTCAAGTAGCTCTACTTCTTGTTGCTGTCCAATTAGTTTTAGTAATACAATAACCCTATCGCGGCTGTTGTAGTTTTGAAATATAGCTGTTTGACCTTTGAAAACGCCTGATTGAATCTCAATATTATCACCTTTTTGATGTGAACAAATGTTGATGAGTTTTTCAATGGTTTGTTGCTGTTGAATTTTGATGAGTCTAATAATTTTATTAGGCACAATGGCAAAACTTAAACCAAACCTAACAAAATTAGCCACCCCTCGAGTTGAACGAATTGGGGTCCAATTTTGGTTTTTGTCATCAAGCTCAATAAATAAGTATCGTGGAAATAAAGACACAGTTTTGTTTTTGATCACTGCTTTAGGGTGAAATATATCAAAACCTTGGTTGGAAAGATTTTGGGCAGCAATCATCTCTTGTTGTGGTTTTGCTTGTATTAAATACCATTTTTTCATAATGTCTCATTATAAACTTTAAATCGTTTTTTTTTTTTTGCTTTTTTAAGTATTTCCGAAAAATAGTGATAATAATGGATAATGCTTATTATGAAAATTGATCTACATAACCACTCCTATTATTCCGATGGCATATTATCACCAAGTGAAGTAGTTCGCTTGGCTAAAGAGCAGGGGTGTGATGTATTTGCACTAACGGACCATGATACTACGAATGGATTGGTTGAGGCACAGCAACAAGCTGATGAAATTGACTTGCAGCTTATCCATGGTGTTGAAGTGTCCGCTATATGGAGCAACATGACTATACATATTGTTGGCTTGAATGTTGATATCGAGAATGAAACTTTACAAACAGGGCTTAAACAGCATCAAGAATTTAGACAAATTCGCGCCGAAAAAATGGCACGAGGTTTGGGTGGTGCTGGTGTGTTTAATGCCTTAGAGAAGGTTAAAGCCGTTGCTAAAACTTCAATGATTACCCGCACTCATTTTGCACAAATGCTGGTGCAAGAAGGTGTGTGTAAAGATATGCGTAGTGTTTTTAAACGTTTTTTAACCGGCAAAAAACCAGGCGGTGTTGGCGGAAAATGGGCTGAATATGATGAAGTGATTTCTTGGATTCACGCCGCGGGCGGTAAAGCTGTATTGGCACATCCTTTGCGCTATCGTATGACCAATACTAAAGTTAGACGATTATTAAGCCAATTATCAGGTGCAGGTTTGGATGGGGTGGAAGTAGTCACAGGCTCTAGTAGTGGTGATGAGATAACCTTGGTCAGCCAGTGGGCTAAAGAGTTTGATTTATCAGCCTCTATCGGCTCTGATTATCATGGCTGGCCAAACCAAAGAGTGCAAATCGGACATTTGCAAGATATGCCAAATGTTAATGAAACTATATGGAGTGATTGGTTATGGCTAAATTAGTTGCAATTCACCCTCAAAACCCCCAGCAACGATTAGTTACTCAGGTGATTGATGTGTTGAAATCTGGCGGTGTGATTGTTTATCCGACGGATTCAGGCTATGCACTAGGAACAGTACTGGGTAATAAAAACGGACTGGAAAAAATTAGACAAATTCGCAGCCTTTCTAAGCGCCATGATTTCACCTTAATGATGCGAGATTTATCACATATTGGTGAATATGCAAAGCTAGATAATAATGCTTTTCGATTGCTTAAAAAGATTTTGCCAGGCGCGTATACCTTTATTTTGGAAGGCACGCGTGACGTACCTAAGCGTTTATTGCATGAGAAAAAGAAAACTATTGGCGTTAGGGTGTCAGAACATGGTGTGGTTCAAGCGCTGCTTGAAGAGTTGGGCGAGCCACTGATGAGCGTCTCCCTTATTCTTGAAGGTCATGAATTTTATGATATCGATGATGTGCGTGATGCAGTTGGTAATAAGGTTGATTTAATTATCGATGATGGCTATTGTCCACCAGAGCCAACTACCGTTATTAATTTATCGACCAGCAGTATTGAAATTATTCGCCGCGGTGCGGGCGATACTTCATTGCTGGAATAAGCATTACTCTATATAATTAAGCTTTTTTTATACAATGCTATACTTGCATGAAAACTGCTGAAATTAGACAAAAATTCCTAGATTTTTACACCTCAAGAGGGCATGCGGTTGAGCCGAGTTCATCTTTGGTTCCGCATAATGATAAAACGTTGCTGTTCGTTAATGCAGGCATGGTACCGTTTAAAGATGTTTTTAGCGGCGTGGAAAAGCGCCCGTATACGCGTGCAGTGTCTTGCCAGCGTTGTGTGCGTGCAGGTGGAAAGCATAACGATCTTGAAAATGTGGGTTATACAGCGCGTCATCATACATTTTTTGAGATGTTGGGTAATTTCTCATTTGGTGATTATTTCAAGCGCGAAGCCATTGAATATGCGTGGGAGTTTTTAACGGTTGAGATCGGCCTACCAAAAGAAAAGCTTTGGATTAGTGTATTTGAAGAGGATGATGAGGCTGAAGATATTTGGGTGAATGAAATCGGCTTTCCAAGAGAGCGAATTTCTCGTTGTGGTGCCAAAGATAATTTTTGGAAAATGGGAGATACTGGTCCGTGTGGCCCATCAAGTGAAATATTTTTTGATCATGGTGAGGATGTTGCCGGTGGTCCACCAGGCCATGCGGATGAAGATGGCGATCGTTATATTGAAATTTGGAACTTGGTTTTTACCCAGTACGATAAACAAGAAGACGGCTATCTAAAACCGCTTTCTGCACCATGTGTGGATACGGGTATGGGTTTAGAGCGTCTAGCTGCAGTGCTTCAACATGAAAATAATAACTATGATACTGATGGCTTTAAGAGTTTAATTAAGACGGTAGTTGATTTAACCCCTAAAAATGCCGATATTCAAACAAATAATGCCTCTGTTCGAGTTATCGCTGATCATATTCGCTCAACTGCATTTATGATCGTAGATGGTGTAATCCCATCAAATGAAGGGCGTGGATATGTATTGCGACGTATTATTCGTCGTGCAATTAGACATGGGCATAAGATTGGTATTGAAAAAACATTCTTTTATCGATTAGCGCCAGTTTTAGCGTTAGAGTTTAAGGATGCTTATCCAGAATTAAAATTGGCACTAGCTAATGTTGAAAAGGTATTGAAACGTGAAGAAGAGCGTTTCGCACAAACCCTAGATCAAGGTATGAGTATTTTAGAAGAGGCAATTTCAAGTTTAAAAGGTAGTGAAATTGACGGAAAAACAGTATTCAAACTTTATGATACATTTGGCTTTCCAATCGATCTGACGGCAGATGTGGCGCGTGAGCGCAACCTAACTATTGACACATCAGGCTTTGAAGTGGAGATGACCAAGCAGCGTGATCGAGCGCGTTCAGCGGGTGATTTTAAAATCATGCAAAAAGGTGTTGATATCACCCAAGAAACCGAATTTTTGGGCTATTCACAATTAGAAAATAACTCAAGTGTACAGGCGTTGATTAAAGATGGAAAATTGGTTGACTCAATTGATACTGGCGATAACGCCATTATTATTCTGCCTGAGTCTAGTTTTTATGGTGAATCAGGCGGTCAAATTGGTGATAGTGGTTTATTGAGTAATAATACTGTTGAGTTTGACGTTAGTAATACACAAAAACAAAAAACAGGCGCTTTTGAGCATCATGGCGTTATGTTGGGTGGTGTGCTTAAAACGGGCGATGTGCTGGAGGCTAAAGTTGATGCGCGCAGACGCAAGAAAATTGCTCGCAATCACTCAGCAACGCATTTGCTGCATGCGGCACTTCGTAGTGTATTAGGTGAAACCGTTACTCAAAAAGGTTCTTTGGTCGATAGTGATAAATTGAGGTTTGACTTCTCTCATGATGAGGTAATCGCTAAAGCCGATTTAGATGAAATTGAAACTATGGTGAATCGTCGAATTTTAGGAAATTCTATTGTTCATACCGACATAACCGACATTGAAACTGCGAAAAAGAAGGGCGCTATGGCGCTGTTTGGTGAAAAATATGGTGACACTGTACGTGTGCTTAGTATGGGAAAAAACAACTTCTCAGTAGAGCTTTGTGGTGGTACACATGTTGATCAATTGGGTGATATCGGCTTATTTAGAATTACTTCTGAAGGCGGTATTGCTGCAGGTGTGCGTAGAATTGAAGCAATGACAGGCTATGATGCATATCAATTTGATAATAAAACACAAGATAGTTTGAGTGCCATTGCACAGATGACTAAATCAAACAATGCACAAGCGGTAGAAAAAGTAGCGCAGTTAATTAAACATCAAAAAGAATTAGAAAAGCAAATTGCCACTTTCCAAAAGCAACTTGCAAGCAATCAAGGCGATGACTTGGTTGGAAAAGCGCAAGATATTAATGACGTTAAACTATTGTCAACCGTTGTAGAAGGTGTTAGTGGCAAAGATTTACGTGATATTGCCGATAAACTTAAAGATAAGTTAGGTTCGGCTGTAGTGGTATTAGCTGCAGTAAGTGGTGACAAGGTATCACTAGTAGCTGGCGTTACTAAAGATTTAACTGATAAATACCAAGCTGGAAAGATTCTTAATCATGTAGCACAGCAAGTTGGTGGAAAGGGTGGTGGACGACCAGATATGGCGCAGGGTGGTGGAACAGATCCTGAGAAGTTGACTGAGGCTCTTGCCTCAGTTAAAGATCTGCTATGAGTTGTGCGCACTTATTAACAACACCTTTGTTGTCGAAGTGCTCAAGATAGTCATTTATTAAATATAAATTCTAATCTTTCACACTTCTTACGCCTTGGTGTAGTCAATAATTGCATCACAATTAGGCGATATTTATTATTTAGATGGAAAAAGAGCCCATCTAAGTGGGCGATTACAGATAAATTATTACAAACATTAGACAATAAAAAACCCTCGAAAGAGGGTTTTTTATTGAGCTTACTAATTACAAGTATTTTTTACGAGAATGAGGTAAATGAAATAACGAACAAAGGCACATAGTTAAATCTATGCAACTGAGAGAGTTATGAATTTAACAAAATACTCGTAAAAAAGACGCGGTAATTTTAGACGCAACCAGTTGGCTGGGGCATTCCACCATACTTTGTGATTGGCTTCATAGGACCAGTCAACCATTCTTTAAAAAGAATTTTTTTGTCAACGCCTACAACTTTTGCAAATGTTCTAATTGGTGGTACAGAAGAATTTTCAGAGAAATATTCTCTTGCTGCACGAATCTGATTGACTTGAGAATCTGATAATGTAATTTCATCTTCTGTTGCCATTTCATGCATGATCTCTTCAGTCCAAATTGAAGGGTCTACTAAGTAGCCATTTCCTGTTCTTTCTAATGCCATTGTAATACCATAGTAATTTAATTGGGTATATTATATAAGATTGAGTAAGGCTGATTCCATATAAATACACATTTTGTTTGTATGGATATCTGCTCATCTATAGTTTAGGCGTTAAAAAACCCTCGTTAGAGGGCTTCTTGATTTAGATATCCATTGCTGGAACTATCTCATATCATCTAATTCTTCTGCAGACTTTATGCCTTTCTTGTAGTCTTGAGTTGTAGTTGTTGTTTCTTTACCTGTTCTTGCGTTTGAAGGGTTAGATGCGTTTAATGCTTCTACGCTGCTTCCTAAAGGTGGTCTGTTGCCTTTTGTAATGCCGTTAGCCATTGTTTTCTCCTAGTAAATTAAGTGTTCTGTTGTTTGTTAAAAAACAAGGGTTATTATATCAACTATGTTTAATTCGTAAGCTGTTTTTTTATAGGGCAATCGCATAGGTATAATTTGGCCTCTATGGACTGGATGCAATTAACCTTACAAACAAGTAAAGATCAAGCTGATTTTGTTAGCGAGATATTAATGGGTTTGGATAGTGTATCGGTTACTTTTAGCGATACTCAAGATGATGCTATTTTTGAGCCGCCTGTGGGCCATACACCTTTATGGCAGCATGTAACAATAACGGCCTTGTTTGATTTGGATGTTGATCAAGAGCATATCAAGCAAATGCTCAGCCAAATTTGTCATATTGATTCTGTCGATTTTGAACTTTTGAAAGATCGCGTTTGGGAAGATGAGTGCAAGAAAGACTTCCATGCCATGCAATTTGGCCAAAGAGTTTGGATTTGCCCTTCATGGGAAGATAGTACTAGTTTGCCTGAGGATGCTATTATTATCGATATGGACCCAGGTTTGGCATTTGGCACGGGAACACATCAAACGACTGATTTATGCCTGCAATATTTAGATGCAAAAATGCCAGTGGGTTGTAGCGTGATTGATTATGGTTCAGGCACTGGAATATTGGCTATTGCCGCAATAAAGCTAGGGGCGATTAGTGCTGTTGCTGTGGATAATGATCCTCAGGCAGTGACTGCAACTATTAATAATATTACTGCCAATCAATGTCAAGATCAGATTAGCGTACTACATACTCAAGATGAGGGCCAGCTTGATAAGGTTGATTTACTTATTGCAAATATTTTGGCCAATCCTTTAGTTGGTCTGTGCAAGCACTTTTCAAATTTAGTTAAACAAGGTGGTGATATTGCCTTATCTGGAATTTTAAAAGATCAGTTGCCAATGGTATTGGATGCTTATGGTGAGTATTTTGAGTCACTTGAAGTTGAACAAAAGGATGATTGGTGTCGAGTAAATGGTAAGAGAAAATAAAGTTATGACAAATAAAAAACAAATTAAAGCGGTATCCCTTATTTCTGGTGGATTAGATTCATTATTAAGCACCAAGTTGTTACTCGATCAAGGTATTCATGTTGAAGGTATTAATTTCTTTACTGGTTTTTGTGTAGAGGGGCATACTCATGCGATTCGCAAGCAGAAAAAAGACAAGCCAAAGCGTAATAATGCACTCTGGGTAGCTGAACAGCTTGGTATTAAGCTACATATTATCGATGTAATTGAAGAATATCGTGACGTGCTATTAAATCCTAAGCACGGTTATGGCAAGAACATGAACCCATGTTTGGACTGTAAAGGCTTTATGGTTAAAAAAGCCAAGCAGTGGATGATCGAACATGATTTTGATTTTATTATTACTGGTGAGGTAATGGGTCAGCGCCCAATGAGTCAGCGCAAAGAAACCATGCCAATTGTGCAACGAGAATCGGGTGCTGATGATTTGCTTTTGCGACCTCTGTGCGCTAAACATTTGCCAGAAACTAAGGCTGAGAAAGAGGGTTGGGTTGATCGTGAAAAGCTACTTGATTTTTCAGGTCGTACACGTAAGCCTCAAATGGCTTTAGCTAAGGAATACGGATTTGAAGATTATGCAACCCCAGCAGGGGGTTGCTGCTTCTTAACGGATAAACAATATTCTGATAAATTGGTCGATATGTGGCAGTCACGCGGTAATCGTGAATACGAACTAGATGATTTAATGATGCTTAAAGTGGGTAGACATATTCGCCCAAATCCGCGTTTTAAAATGATTATTGCCAGAGAAGAAGGTGAAGTTAAATTTTTAGAAGGTTATCGCAATCAGTATGCCCATCTTTTTTCAACTAGTTGTAATGGGCCAATCGCGCTAATCGATGGCGAACCGAATCAAGAAGATTTGAAAATTGCCGCACAAATTCTTGCGCGATATTCTCAAGGTAGAGAAGAAGAAAGTGTTGATGTGGAAATTAAGCTTAGCGTTGGTGTAGTACAAAAATTGAGCGTTAAGCCATTTTTGGCTGATGAAATCGAAAAAATCTGGATGGTTTGAAAAAAACACAATAATATAATACTATTTATATTATAATAGTAATACTTTTTTAATTACTTTAAGTATTATGAAAACAATTACCTTAAAAACCCAAGATGATTTTTTTAATGAAATTGGGCAAATGGCACTCGATGCACACTTGTCTAAAAGTGCATTTATTCGTAAAGCTATTAAAGTCTATCAAAAAAATCTTGAAAGAGAAAATTTTATTAAACAAATGCAAAAGTCTTCTTTTGAGACTAGAGATTTAGATGCTGAATTAAAGCGTGATTTTGAAGCCATGGACGACGAATATCTGTTGCCAGCTTGGGAAGAGAAATGAGTTTTGTTAGGGGTGGTGTTTATTTAGCCAATATGAATCCTAGCAGGGGCGCTGAAATTGGTAAAGTCCGTCCAGTTTTAGTGATTCAATCTAATCAGCTAAATAATATTCAACATCCAACAGTGAATATTTTGCCATTAACTTCGTGCTTAAAAGACGATACATTTTTGCATTTTAGAATTAAACAACGAGACCAATTAAGAGCAGACTCGGATGTTATTTGCGATTATGTTCGCGCAATTGACGCAAATAAATTCACCTCAAATGCACTCACGACACTTAGCCAAAACGAGATGCAACAAATCGAAAAAAAACTTGAGTGGATATTGGGTTTTCATGATGAGCCTTAACAAGGCTCTACCTTGTCAATTACTATCTTGTAATATCGCTTAACAACTCAAGTAAATAATCTTTTTGTTTGGGTGTGGTTTTGCCTAGCAATTGATTGATTCTCAAGGTTTTAGTATTATCATCAACAGAATTGTGTTTTTTATTATCACCTTTGGCGCTGTCTCTACCAGTTGCTAGCCATTCAAATGACACCCCTAATACCAGCGAGTTTTACTAAATGTGCGGTAGATGGGTTGGAAATGCCACGTTCCCATTGTCCACAAATTGACCTAGACAAGTGCATTTTTGTTGAAAGTTTTGACTTCGACAGGTTTAAATTTTCTCTTCCAATTTTGATTCTATTGCCAATTTTATTGCTTTGTAGTTTTTCGCTATCCATAATGTAATTTTTACTATCCATTAATAATAAAAATGACTATAATAAGTTTTCATTTAAAACTTTTACTATCCATTTTATGGGAGTAGATCATGCAATTTTTCAAAAACCTAGCTTTAATTAGCTTATCAATGTTTGTTATGCACGCCACAAATGCAAGCAATACAGCAGATAATATAGAGCTTTATACCCCCTCAATACGGACGCTGTTAAAAACACCAACGGTATGGGTGTTAAATTCAACTCCGAGGATTTAAAACTAAAATTAGAACTTAGTAAGAATTTTATTAAAACCGGTGTGGTGGCAAAGTTCAACCCACAAGACTCTAAATTCTATTTCAAAACAGAGCTTAATCTGACCAATCAAAAACTTTTGCTGATGATAATTCTTCCGCAAGAGTTAATCAGGCTTCTGTAGCTTTAGCTACTGGATACTTGCTTAAAGATGATTTATATACAGAAGTTGGGATTTCTAATACCAGGCTAAACGGCAAAAATATTGGCAGTACCTATTCAATCGCAGATGAGACCACCAAGCTGGGTTATATTGAACTTGCCAAAAGAATAAAAACAGAGTTTGGCACGCTTGATACTAGCATTAACGCAGGTAGAAGTTTTTATGAATTTAAAGACAATGAAGAAATCTTACGGCATTGCACTAGATTATTATCCAAGCGTTAATACAAAACTCAGTGCATCAAGCCAGTTTGAGCGTGGTAATAATATTAATAGATTAGGCGTTAAACACAAACATTGGTTTGCCAATGTTCAGCGTAATACCTCTCAAAACACTCATAAAATTGAATTGGGTTTGAGCTTCGCCTTTGATAGTAACTTTGATTTTAGTACTTATTCAACAAATAATACAATGCCTCATTTGTCAGAACTTCATCGTTTTGAAGACATTGTACTTGCTCATAATATGAACATTCAAAACACAAAAGGCGTAAACAGGATAACACCACTTTCTCAACCGAGTATATCAATGGCAGACCAAAGTGTTGATGATGATGGCGGACTTACCGATAGACCTTTAACTCCACCTGTTGTAAGTAATATACAGACAGGTGCTATTTATGAGATTGTTTCCGACCCAGACATGGGTTTAAGTATTAATACTAATACAGGAATAATGTTTTGGAGAGGAAATGAGGGCGGCAATCAAAATTTTATTATTACCATTAAAGTAATAAATCCTGATGGTAGGTTTGCAACAACCAGTTTTGTGCTAACAGTTGTTGATACTCTTTAAGATTGGTTTATTAGATTATTGTAATTAGGTTTCATGCAATGTTTTATCCTAGCCATTTGGCGAATGTGTTTTTTTTAAAGGAGAAGGGATGATGTTAGATAGTATGATAAAAATAATTGACTCTGTTAAAATCCCAATTGGATTTTTGACAGTACTTGTTGGTAGTTTTGTCGGTATTTTTCTTAATGTGCCTATGACGGAGAGTAATATAACCGTACTTATTATTGCCATGATGGTTGTATTGTCTATTGCATTATGGGTTTTTTATTTTCCGAATAAAGACAAAACATTACCAAGACTAATAGACGATAACGAGTGGAATTCAAACAATACCTATGATTTGTTTATTTCTGTACCGATAGCATCTTTTGGTAAGAATAGAATTTACCAATCATCACAACAATCAATTAAATCTTTAATTCCAATTATTAAAGAAAAGTGTCAGTTTCAAGATATATTTTACGCAGGAGAAAACATTAACTCCCAAGATGATTTTGAAGATGAAGCCTTGGCATTGAAAAATAATTACAGCGCTTGTCTTAACAGTAAATATTTTATGTTGGTTTATCCACAAAAAAACACCAAGTAGCGCATTAGTTGAATTAGGTTGGGCAATGGCTCACAAGAAACCCATCATCATTTTTACCAAAGATAGAGATGACTTGCCGTTTATAATCAAAAAAATAGACAGTGAATTTGCCGACATTAGAATTTACACTTATGTAGATGATGAGGATATTAAACAGAAATTTAATGATGGGATGGATGTATTTTCTGAACAATAGTATTTAACCGCCACCAACGGCTTTAATAATCTCGCAAATATCGCCTTTGTTCAAGACAAATTCGCCGTGTTGTGATTTGGGAATGATAGCTTCATTCACTTCCAAAGCGATGCGTTGATCTTGGTAGTTAAGCTGTTTAATTAAACTTTCAGCAGTGGCTGAATTTTCTAATTCTAGCTCTTTGCCATTGACAATAACAATCATTTGTCCATTTTTCCAATAGCGCAAGAAACAAATGATTTTGCTTTGGCTTTAGCAGAGTCAAAACCATGTACTGAATCAGTTTCTGGATAGCCTAAATCTAATAATACTTTTGCCAATTCATCTTTTTTAGAATCGTCAAGCTCAATACTAACGATGCCTTGTTCAATATTGATATCAATTTTATCAGTATCAAAAACAGCCATTAGTTTCTTGGTAATTGAGCCGGCACAACCACCACATTTAATATTTTCTACGGTAATTTCCATTGTTGTTTTCCATTGTTGTTTGTGGTCAATTATACCTAGTTGTTTTATCCATTTTCTTCTCAGTAGTGCAGGACAATATGGTAAAATTTTCGAAGTTTTTCATTCAGGAGTATCCGGTGTCACAAGTTGCCTTATTAGCTATATTAGTTTTGGAAGATGGAACGATTTTTCGCGGAAAATCTATAGGTAGTGCAGGTGAAACACTCGGCGAAGTGGTTTTCAATACCTCGATGACTGGATACCAAGAAATCCTGACTGACCCTTCATACACGCAACAAATCGTTGCGCTAACTTACCCCCATATTGGTAGTACTGGTACCAATGTAATAGATGAAGAATCTTCTAAAGTTTATGCAGCAGGGTTGATTATTCGTGATTTGCCATTGTTGCATAGCAATTGGCGTAACACCATGCCTTTAGATGAATATCTGCAAACCAATAATATTGTTGCAATTAGTGATATCGATACTCGTGCCTTAACTCGTCATTTGCGTGAAAATGGCTCTCTTAAGGGTTGCATTGTTGCTGGTGATAATATCGATGAAGCTGCGGCCATTGCTAAGGCGCAATCTTTTGCTGGTTTAAAAAATATGGACTTGGCAAAAGTGGTTTCTACACTTGAGCAATATCAATTTAATACGGGTTCATATTTACTAGAGTCAGGTGAATTTACCGAGTTGAAAGCAAAATTTAAAGTAGTAGTGTATGACTACGGCGTTAAGAATAATATTTTAAGAATGTTGGTAGATCGCGGTTGTGATTTAACTGTGGTTAATGCACAAACTCCAGTTGCTGAGGTGTTAGCAATGAATCCAAATGGCGTGTTTTTATCTAATGGTCCAGGTGATCCTGAGCCGTGTGATTACGCCATTGCTAATATTAAAATTCTTTTAGAAAAAGACATGCCAATTTTTGGTATTTGTTTGGGTCATCAATTATTAGCATTGGCTAGTGGTGCAAAGACGCAAAAAATGAAATTTGGTCATCATGGTGCCAATCATCCTGTGCAAGATTTAGATAGTATGAAAGTAATGATTACTTCTCAAAATCATGGTTTTGCGGTAGCTGAAGAAACCATGCCAGAAAATCTTGAAGTGACGCACCGCTCTTTATTTGATAATACTATTCAGGGTGTGCGCGTTAAAGGTAAAAAAGCCTTTAGTTTTCAGGGGCATCCAGAAGCCTCGCCAGGCCCTCATGATGTGAGTGGCTTATTTGATACCTTTATTGAGGAGATGAAATAATGAATAAACTTATTATCAGCCTACTATTGTTAATCAGTAGTACTTTTTCTGTAGCGGAAGATATTGATCCATTTGAGGATACAAATAGAGTTATTTATAATTTTAATGAAACTATTGATGATAATCTTTTAGAGCCAGTTTCTCGTTCATATAAAGACAATATGCCAGATTTTATACAAAGTCGAGTGAGTGATTTTTTTGGTAACTTGCGTGATGTTTCCACATTGGCTAATCAAATTTTACAATTCAAAGTAACCGAAAGTGCGACTACATTGGGTCGTATTGTTGTTAACACAACCATAGGTGTTGCAGGTTTATTCGACGTAGCTTCAGACATTAGCCTGACTACGCTTAACGAAGATTTTGGTCAAACCATGGCGGTTTGGGGTGTTGAAAAAGGCCCTTATATGGTGCTGCCATTATTAGGTCCATCAACTGCGAGAGATGGTGCAGGACTTTATGTTGACTTAACTTCTGATACAAACCTAGTTAATGACTTGGATAATGTTGGTTTTGTTAGTGCTAGTGCCATGAGTATTGTTGATAAGCGTGTTGAATTGTTGCCAGCAACAGATATATTGGACCAGTCAGATGATTCGTACATTGCGATGCGCTCATCTTATTTACAAAAAAGAAATTACGACGTTTATGATGGCAATTTGCCAGTTAGTGACGACGACTTCTAACCCTAATTAATTAAAAACCTATGCCAAAAAGACAAGACCTTAAAAGTATTTTAATCATCGGCGCTGGGCCGATTGTAATCGGACAAGCCTGTGAATTTGATTATTCTGGCGCTCAGGCTTGTAAGGCATTGCGTGAAGAAGGTTATCGCGTTATTTTGGTTAACTCCAATCCAGCGACGATTATGACTGATCCGCAAATGGCAGATGCAACCTACATTGAGCCGATTGAATGGCGTACAGTTGAGAAAATTATTGAAATTGAAAGGCCTGATGCTTTGTTGCCAACAATGGGTGGCCAAACGGCACTTAACTGTGCGCTTGATTTAGAGCGCCATGGCGTACTTAAAAAGTATGGTGTTGAAATGATTGGCGCTAGAAAAGAAGCAATTGACAAAGCCGAAGATCGTGATCTATTCCGCGAGGCTATGCTAAAAATTGGCTTAGATATGCCTAAAGCAGCTGTTGCACATACGCTAGAAGAAGCATTTGCCGTACAAGAAACAGTTGGCTACCCAACAGTTATTCGTCCATCATTCACTATGGGTGGCTCAGGTGGTGGTATCGCTTTTAACAAAGAAGAATTTATTGAAATTTGTGAGCGTGGTTTGGATCTTTCGCCTACTAATGAGTTATTGGTTGAAGAATCGATTCTAGGCTGGAAAGAGTTTGAGATGGAAGTGGTTCGCGATACAAAAGATAATTGCATTATTATTTGTTCGATCGAAAATTTTGATCCAATGGGTGTTCATACGGGCGACTCTATTACGGTAGCCCCGGCACAAACACTAACTGATAAAGAATACCAAGTGATGCGTAATGCTTCATTGGCAGTATTGCGTGAAATTGGTGTTGATACGGGTGGCTCGAACGTACAGTTTGCTGTTAATCCTGAAAATGGCCGTTTAACCATTATTGAAATGAATCCTCGTGTTTCTCGCTCATCGGCTTTAGCGTCAAAAGCAACAGGTTTTCCGATCGCTAGAGTTGCTGCAAAATTAGCGGTAGGTTATACATTAGACGAGCTTGGTAATGACATTACCAGTGGAAAAACACCCGCTTCGTTTGAACCAAGCATCGATTATGTTGTGACAAAAATTCCACGCTTTGCTTTTGAAAAATTTCCAAAAGCAGATGATCGTTTAACCACGCAGATGAAATCAGTGGGCGAAGTCATGGCCATGGGTTCAACTTTTCAAGAATCATTACAAAAGGCTTTAAGAGGTCTAGAGACTGATAAAGTTGGTTTAGATCCAATTGTAGATTTGAGTGCTGATGATGCGCGTAATAAAATTCGTTCAGAATGTATTACTGCACGTGGCGAACGTATTTTCTATGTAGCGGATGCCTTTAGATTGGGTATGACATTAGATGAAGTGTTTGATTTATCTAAAATTGACCCATGGTTCTTAGCTCAAATTGAAGATATCGTCTCAAGCGAGGCGCAAATTAATGGCACCAGTATTTCAGATATTGATGCCGATGCTATGTTTGGATTAAAGCGCAAAGGTTTTTCTGATGCACGTTTGGCTCAGTTGTGTAGCTGTAGCGAATCATCGGTGCGTGAACGACGTAAGGTATTAAACATTAAACCAGTCTTTAAACGTGTTGATAGTTGTGCTGCAGAATTTGATACACAAACTGCTTATTTATTCTCAACCTATCAGCAGCAATGTGAAGCCAATCCAACCAGTAACAAAAAGATTATGATTCTTGGTGGTGGCCCAAATAGAATTGGCCAGGGTATCGAATTTGATTATTGTTGTGTACATGCTTCCCTTGCACTACGTGAAGATGGTTTCGAAACCATTATGGTCAACTGTAATCCTGAAACTGTTTCAACAGACTACGATGTTTCAGACCGCTTATATTTTGAGCCAGTCACCTTAGAAGACGTTCTGGCGGTGATTGATGTTGAAAATCCAGATGGCATTATTGTACATTACGGTGGCCAGACGCCACTTAAGCTAGCTGAAGCATTAGAAAAGAGTGGTGCTAAGATTATTGGTACTAGTCCTGATGCGATTGACTTGGCTGAAGATCGTGAACGTTTTTCTGCTTTATTGCAAGAGCTAGACCTTAAGCAACCGCACAATGGCACAGCTCGCTCATTAGAGCAAGCAAGAGATATTGCTGATGCAATTGGTTTTCCGTTAGTAGTTCGCCCTTCGTATGTATTGGGTGGCCGCGCAATGGAAATCGTCTACGATAAAGATTCTCTAGACCATTATATGCATACTGCTGTTCAAGTATCAAATGACTCGCCGGTCTTATTAGATTCATTCCTAAATCATGCCATTGAAGTTGATATTGATGTGATTTGTGATGGCGAAGATGTGGTGATTGGCGGTATTATGCAACACATTGAGCAAGCAGGTATTCACTCAGGCGACTCTGCTTGTTCATTGCCACCTTACTCTTTATCTGATGAAGTGCTAGATAAAATGCGCAAGCAAGTGGTTGCCATGGCAAAAGCACTAAATGTAGTTGGCTTGATGAATACACAATTAGCCTACCAAGATGGTGAAATATACATTATTGAAGTTAATCCTCGTGCATCGCGTACCGTTCCATTTGTCTCTAAAGCTATTAGTGCACCACTTGCTAGTATTGCTGCACGTGTAATGTCAGGCAAAACTCTTAAGGAGCTAAATTTCACTAAAGAAATTATTCCAAAGCATTACAGCGTCAAAGAAGCAGTATTTCCGTTTAATAAATTCTTAGGTGTAGATCCAATTTTAGGCCCAGAAATGCGCTCAACTGGCGAAGTAATGGGTATTGGCGATGACTTTGCCTCAGCTTTTGATAAAGCACAATTGGCGGCTGGATCACGTGCGCCAGAGAGTGGCACTGTCTTTGTGAGTCTTAGACGATTAGATCGTGATGATCTAGTTGAGCTTGGTAAAAAATTATCAAAACAAGGTTTTAACTTGGTTGCAACTCGTAGCAATAGAGAAACGCTGATTGAAGCTGGCTTAGAATGTGAAATGGTTAATAAGGTTTCTGAAGGCTCTCCACATATCGTTGATATGATTAAAAATGATACAATTGATCTTATCATTAACTCCACTGAAGACACTCAAGGTGTTGAAGATGCAGCCGCTATTCGTTGTCAGGCGTTGGTGCATAAAGTGCCATTTACAACGACAGTTGCCGCTGCTTTTGCGATGCTTGATGGCTTAAAGACTCATGAGCAAATTACCGTAAGAACGGTTCAATCTTTAAACCAATAGGATATTAACATGCAAAGTATTCCAATGACAGTGTTAGGTGTAAAGGCGTTAGAGGCTGAACTTTTAAGACTTAAAGATGTTGAGCGACCGCGTATTGTAGAAGACATCGCTACCGCTCGTGCACATGGTGACTTAAAAGAAAATGCTGAATATCATGCAGCTAAAGAAGAGCAAAGCTTTTGTGAGGGTCGTATTAAAGAAATCGAATCTAAATTATCACACATGCAAGTGATCGATGTCTCACGACTAACTCAAGACGGTCGTTGTGTTTTTGGCACCACAATCACCTTGATGAATGTCGAAGATGATAGTGAAATTACTTATCAAATTGTTGGTGAGGATGAAGCAAATATTGGTTTAAATAAAATTTCATGTCACTCGCCTATTGCTTCAGCACTTATGGGCAATGAAGAGGGTGATGAAGTAACTGTTAAAGCGCCTAGAGGCGATATTGTTTATGAAATACTTGAGGTTCAATATTTGTAGTTTTTAGTTTTAATGGCAAATTTTTGCAGTAGCATCTAGCATTGCTAAATATTTTTTCTGCCAGTCTTTAGGGTGTTTTTCATACAACTCTAATAATTTTTTTTGCTCTTTGGTGAGTAGAACCAAATCACCTTTATTCTCGTAAATATCAGTAACATCAATTAAATACTCTTCTATGTTTTGCAGGCCTCTGCCTGTGGCTAGCCATTCAAAAGAAATATTAAACTCTTGTGATATTTTCCTTAAATTTTTAACACTTGGCTCAGAATTAAAAGATGAACTCGATTCATATTGGGAAATAGCCGAACTAGTTACTCCAATTTTTCTAGCTAATTCCTTTTGGGAAAGCCCCCTTAATTGGCGAAACTTCTTTATTCGTATTGCTAATGAATTCATAAAAACATTATATCAATACTAACTTTTAGACTAAAAAAGTATAACTTTATTTAAAAGTTAAATAATTAGTAATACTTTAATGTAATATGGTTTAACTAATATTATTTTAAATTAAATTAGTGATTTTTAAAAAATCAATAGGCATATTGATTTTATTGAATTAAACAACAAACGTAATATGAAAAAATTATTAACAATATCTGCAGTAATTTTATTAACAACAGGTTGTACATCCAATATATTGGATACAAATATGAAAATAGGCGGTAAGGCTAATAATGCAGTTACCGCTAAAGCCAAAGAATTAAAAAAATGTGCTAAACCTCTTGGTGTTGCTGCATTAGTTGAGCCAGAATCTTCTAAGAATCTTTATGCTGTTTTAATGCAGCATAATTTACCTAGCCCTATTCCGATGATAAAACTAATAATGGCAAAAAGTAATTGCTTTCAGGTAGTTGATAGAGGTGCGGCATCAAAAGCATTGGAAAGAGAACGAGCGCTTGCCTCTGCTGGAGAATTGTCAAGCAATAAAAATACAACTTCTGGCAATATGATAGGCGCTGATTGGATTATTACCCCAAGTGTTATTTTTTCAGATAATAACGCAGGTGGCTCAAACTTAGCACTTGGTGGTATAGCCACCGCATTTTTAGGGCCTCTTGGTGCATTGGCTGGAAATTTAAATATTTCTGATAAAGAAGCCCAAACACTATTAACCGTTGTTAATGTCAAAACAGGATTGCAAGATGCAGTGTCCGAAGGTAGGGCTAAAAAAACTGATATTGGCTTTGGTGCAGGTGGAGGTTTTTTTGGTCTAGGCGGTGCTCTTGGTGCTGCTGGCGGTAGTTATGGTAGTACCGATATGGGAAAACTTGTTGCTACAGCTTTTTTAGATGCACACAACAAACTGGTGGAACAGCTTAACAAATAATCAATAAGGACAAAAAATGAAAAAATTACTACTATTAACAGCACTAGCAACATCAATCACTTTTATCTCTTTTGCTTATGCAGAAGACACATCTAATCATAGTTATTCTTACGCAGGAATTTCAGTGGGAAGTCCAAGTAGCAGAGAGGAAGAGAGTCGTATAGGTCAAGATGAAAAGAATACAACCTATAAACTATTTGGTGGATATAGCATTAATAAAAATATCTCTGTTGAAGGTCATTATTTTAACGAATTGACCTACATCTCAGGTCCTGCTAATCCCATAAATCCTACTGGTGACCATTACAAAACTCAGTCTTATGGAATAGCAGCTATTTACAAGATACCATTTGAAAGTATTACTCCGTTTGTTAAATTAGGTTATCACAAATGGAAGTTTTCAGAAACTGATGATGGAAATCCAACGATTAACACTACTGGAAATGATTTATTCTTTGGTTTAGGAACTTCAATTTCTCTAAATGATAAAGTTGATTTTAGAATTGAAGCAGAAAGATTTAATTATGAAGATTCTGAAAAAGAAAAAATAAAAACTAATTTATATTCAGTGGGTATTGCTTACAAGTTTTAAGAGAATAAAAAATGGCAAGATTTATATGTAATGGCTGTAATAAAAAAATAGGTGGTGCTTTCTCAATTGTCCCAGTTGGGCAATGTACTAATAGAGCCTGTGCAAGTGTTTGGTGTAACACATGCACTGTAGGTGCATTTCCACCCAAGTGCCCTAGATGTGACAGAGAAGTCAAAACCATGCATACAACTTATTAATTTTTTTTAGATAGAAATCAAAACCCAGTCAACTTTGATTTGTTTTTTAACATGACTTAATTTAGGAGAGTAAATATGGGAATTTTTAATCAACTTGATAAAGATCAAAAAATAGAAATCAATCTTATTCGCGGAATTTCTATAGCGGCAATCACTATGGCAAGAATAGATGGCGAGGTTGATGATTCTGAGGTGGAAGCTATTAAGATACTGGTGGAGATATAAGCAATGAAGATTGGGGAGTATGCGGTAAAAATTTGCAACACAACAGCAGTTAAAGAGCGTGTGGAGCTAATTGCTAATAATGTACGCAATATAGATGGTAAAGCTCATCTTGTAATAATAGAGATGATACATTCCATCGCACGTGTAAATGGCGATTTTTCCGATAGCGAAGAGTTGCTAATAGAAACCTTTGTTGATTTACTAGATGTAACTCAATCAGAAGTTTTTGAAATGATAAAAAGGAGAAATTAAAATGGCAAAAAGAGTATGTGATGTATGTGGAGAAAACAAGGATATGGAAAGAGGAAAAACTTGTGATAAGGGGCATTTTGTGTGCCGAAGTTGTAGAAACATAGGGGTGTTTAATGATGGAATTAGCAAGTGTCCAATTTGTAAAACAAAATTAAAATAAAAAACATGGATGAATTTAACGATAGTGAAATTAAAGAGGCTTTTGATAATTCTTCCAAAGCTCTGCAGGATTTATTAAACGGAAATGATCTGGTAATTTCTTTACAAGAAATAGGCATAAGATATTCTTTAGAGAAAACAGACACTGAGTCTTTAATTAAAGAGTTGGGGTATATTGGACTTAGACTAAAAGATAAACAAGATGATTATTCTGAATTTATTAAAAACAATGTTGCTAATATAAAAAAGTGTAGCGATGTTGATAGTTTTGCCAAAGAAATCAATAGTTATTTTGAGTCAGCTCATGAAGATTTTTTGCGTTTATCTGATAATGAGATTAAATATTATGAGAATGATGATTATTTAGTAACAAGTGGGCGTTTTTTCGACAAGTCAAAACAAATAGAACTGCCGATTATGGAGGTTGACTGCTTTAGACTTTATAGTCTGGGATTTGGTGGAACAGCTGGATCTGGTATCATGGTATTTATAGGGATACTGTCACTTCAAGGTGGGAGCGGTTTTGCAATTTTTGGCTTGATATTAATTGCGCTTGGCGTTTTTTTAATAAAAAACAGATATACTTATTACTTAGGAGAAAAGGACAATATTGATGTAACTAGAGATAGTATATCTAAAAAGACCGCAACTCCTATTTTTTCCGCTATCACCAAAGCGCAAATAAGAATTAGAGAATTTAGTGAAAAAGCATTTAAATCAAAAATTACAAATATTTAGGAAAAACAAGGGATGAATACATCATGAAAAATTTAATTAAAACTTTAGCAACTTTAATATTTCTAAGTAGTTTTGGCTTATTTGCAGAAGATGTTAAGTGTGATAATAATTCATCTTGTGTAGCGTCTAATTATTTTATTGCTAATGTTGAAAAAATTAGTAAGCGTGGAAAGATTGTTATTGTTCAAGTTAAATATCTGTCTAAGGTTACTTATTTTGATGTTGATTTTAAAAAGGGCTATGCAATATTATTAGATAATAATGGTAATGAGTTTAAAGTTGACGGTAAGAATATCAGTGAATTTAGAATAGGTAAAGGTAATTTTAGAGTACTTTCTTTGAAGTTTAGAGGCAGTGATAAAATGCAAATTAACACACCTTTTGATCTGACTATTAAAGCTTCAAACGAACATGGAGAAATCACCTTTTTTGATTTAAATATAGCACGTAAAAAATGAATAAAATATTAGCAACAGTTGGATTTTTATTTTTAATAGTATCAATAAATGCATCAGCAAAAACCGTCATCACTTTAAATAAAAGTTCATCAATTTGTTCTGTTGCTTTTGAAAGTAAAGCAAGTGGTAAAAGAATACAGGGACAAAAATATTTGAGTTTTAAAATTCAAGATATTAAATTATCTGACTTATATATGGCAAAAGGCTCTTTGGAATCATCCGTTGATTCACAGTGGTTAAATACTGGTGAAAGATATTATATATCTGCTTTTATCAATTCATCAATTGGACCGAAACACATCCCAATTAATATTCCTGAAAAATCTGATGATTACAATAGGTATGTCGATATAGATATTGATGAATATTTGCCTTGTTTTTGCTTCACAGGGGCTGATAAACCCAGCCGTTGTATTGAAAGAAATTACCATGATGTTACTTTTAAAGATAGGTTTGGTAATTGGTGGCAACAAACAGACAAAGACACAGCCAAACGCATCGGTAATAAAATTGGTGAAGGTTCACATAAGGTATGGGATGCAACCAAAGGTGGGGCAAGAAATATTAAAGATGGATGGAATGATTATCAGGAAAAATCGTGAAAATATTTTCTATATTAGCATTATTTATTCTCTTAACTTCCTGTGGTGCAAACCAAGTTAAAATTGAAAATGACTATAAATCTGTTGTTGAAGGATTACAGATACAAACTTTTAATGTTTCAAGCAAATCAGAGAATTTAATCGTGTTATTACATGGGATAGTTGTAATGCTGATTACATGAAAAATCTTTCAAAGACTATTGTTAATCAAACAGATACTCTTATAGTACTTATGGCAAGATCAGGTTGTTCTGTTGATGGTAGAAATTCTAGTGGTTGGCATGGAGATAAAGACCATTACACAGAGGAAAATATAAACAGAGTTGAAAAAGCAATACTTTCGTTAAAAAGACATTATCAAATCAAAAAAACTATCTTGTTGGGTCATAGTGGTGGAGCGGCTACATCGGGTATTATCATAGGACATAACCCCAATCTTGTAGATGGTGTAGTTTTGGTTGCATTTCCAGCTAGTGTAGAAAGATGGAGAGAGCATAGATGAGGGCATAATTCATGGACAAATAGTTTATCTCCCCAAGATTTTATCAGTAGTATTAAATTCACTACACAAGTTTACATCGTCAGTGGAGAGGATGATTCTAATACTATTCCAGCACTATCTAAAAAATATACTTCTATAGCGTAAAAACAAGGAGTTGATGTTAAACATATTGTAGTTTCAGATAAAAACCATCGGTCTATTATCAGAAGTAAAAAAGTTGTTGACGTTATTCATAAATTACTTAAAAATTGAAATATATTTTTATGGCGGTAAAATATGTCAAATTTAACTCAAGGAGTTTATAACATCTTCTCATTAAGGCAATAAACCTTGCCTAGCGAAAATTTATCCTCTAGGGTGGTGTTTTGCATGTTGTGACTTGAGCTGTGTATTTTGAATGTGCGTATAAACCTGAGTAGTGGAAATATCACTATGCCCAAGCATCAGCTGAACACTGCGTAAGTCCGCACCACGCTGTACAAGATGTGTGGCAAAGGCATGGCGTAATGAGTGTGGTGATAGCGGCTTGTTTATGCTGGCTTTAAGTGCATAAGCTTTAATAATATAAAAGAAATTTTGTCTGCTCATTGGCGAGCCACGATTGCTTAAAAAGTAACCATTTATTTGACCTTTTTTAAGTAGAAAAGGGCGTGCGTTTTTTTCATAAATCTCTAAATATTCGATCGCCATTTCTCCTAGTGGTAGTAATCTTTCTTTACCACCCTTGCCAATGATTCGAATATATTCTTCATTGGTGTTAAGGTGTGTTAGTTGTAAATTGATCAACTCGCTAACTCGTAAGCCACACGAATACAAAAGTTCAAGCATGGCTCGATCTCTCATACCAAATAGAGTTTTACTGTCGGGGGCATCGAGTAAATTTTCTACTTCGTTAACATCTAAAAAAACCGGTAATTTTCGTTGTTGTTTGGGATGGTGTAATTTCCCCGTTGGATTGATACTAATACTGCCTTGGATTAATAGATATTGAAAGAAAATACGAAAGCAGGTGAGTGCTCTCGCTTGAGTGGCACTACTAAATTTATTTTTTTGTCTGTATGAAAAATATTGATTAATCAATTGATCGTCAATTTTTGTTAAAGGGGTGTTGATCCATTTTGAAAACAAACTTAAATCAGAGCGATAGGCGTCCAGAGTATTTTTACTAGCACCAGAAGAAAGCCAGTAATGATCTAAGAATTGTTCAATAAGTGTTGTATTACTTTCCATGGTTAAATTTTAGACAAAAAAATACCGACTAACAGTCGGTATTTATAAAGAATTAAGCTTAGATTATCTCTTAGCCAATTTCTCTTTAATTCTTGCTTTCTTACCAGTAAGCTCGCGTAGGTAGTATAACTTCGCTTGACGAACTTTACCACGACGCTTCACTTCAACAGAATCAATCATTTTAGAATGTGTTTGAAAAACTCTTTCAACGCCTTCACCATGAGAAATTTTTCTTACTGTGAATGCTGAACCGATACCACGGTTCTTCTTAGCGATAACAACACCCTCGAATGCTTGTAATCTTTCACGATCACCTTCACGTACTTTTACTTGTACAATAATAGTATCGCCAGCAGAAAAATCTGGAATGTCGCTTCTTAGTTGTTCGCTTTCAATTTGATCAATTAAATTCATTTGAACTTATCCTTAAATATTTGACTCTTTAAAAAGGGCAATTATACCGTTAAACAAACAAGCAAACAAGCAAACTATTGATTCTTTTTGAAGTCGCAACTTAATAGTGGATATGGCGCTTTATTTAGGGTTTGGATAGGGTGTATAATAATGCGCTTTAGTTTTAAAACGTTTGAGAGATGGGAAAAGTAACTGGATTTAAAGAGTTTGATCGAAAGACAGAGGCATATCGCCCTATTGAATTGCGACTTAAAGACTATGGTGAAATTTCTACTGGCTCTCATGATGAGGCGCAATTACAAGATCAGGGCGCACGATGCATGGACTGTGGTGTGCCGTTTTGTCAGTCAGATGATGGCTGTCCAGTTAACAACTTAATTCCTGAATGGAATGATTTGGTTTATAACGATAAATGGCAAGAAGCATTAACACGACTTCTTAAGACCAATAATTTCCCTGAATTTACCGGCAGAGTGTGCCCTGCACCTTGCGAAGGCTCGTGTGTTTTAGGTATGAACAACCCAGCGGTAACCATTAAAAATATTGAACAAGCCATTATTGATAAGGGTTTTGAGGAGGACTGGATTAAACCAACCACTGTTGAACACAGAACGGGCAAGAAGATTGCTATTATTGGCTCGGGTCCTGCAGGGTTGGCGGCGGCAGATGAACTTAACAAATTAGGTCATGGTGTTAGCGTATTTGAACGTGATGATCGTATTGGTGGCTTGTTAATGTATGGCATCCCGAATATGAAACTCGGCAAAGATGTGGTTGATCGTCGTGTTGATTTAATGAAAGACAGTAGAATTGAATTTATTACCAATGTTAATGTTGGTAAAGATATTACAACTAAAGCCTTACAAAAAGATTTTGATGCAATTATCTTTACTACAGGTGCGAGTGAAGCTAGAGATTTACCTGTTGAAAATCGCGATGCAAATGGCGTGCATTTGGCAATGAAATATTTAACCATGAGTACTAAGAGTTTGTTAGATACAGGTCGTGGTGATATGTCCGAATTAACCGCCAAAGGTAAAGATGTGATTGTTATTGGTGGTGGCGATACAGGTACAGATTGTATTGGTACGGCGATTCGTCAAGGTGCTAAATCAGTCACTAATTTTGAACTAATGAGTCAACCACCTGTTGAACGAGCAGACAACAATCCATGGCCACTTTGGCCGTTGATTTATCGTGTGGACTATGGGCACGCTGAAGCACAATCTGTATTTGGTGAAGATCCAAGACAATATCAATTAATGACTAAGTCATTTATTAAAGATGAGCAAGGTAATTTAACTGGATTAAATACAATTAATGTTGAATTTAATAAGGGTCAATTATCTGAAATCACAGGCACTGAAAAAACTTGGGACACGCAACTTGTCTTGTTGTCAATGGGTTTTGTTTCACCTGAACATTACTTAAGTAATGATGCCAATATTGAACTTGATGGTCGTGGAAATTATCAGGCAAATTATGGTCAATATCAAACGTCACAAGACGGCATTTTTACCGCAGGTGATTGTCGTCGTGGTCAATCATTAGTGGTTTGGGCTATTGATGAAGGTCGTGGTGTGGCACAACGTGTGGATGAATATCTAAACTAAAAAACCGTTTTTAGCACACTATTTTTTTCTCAAAAAAATCATTTATACCCCCTAAGGGATAGGCAGTAGTATCACTATAAAACCGTGATATTTACTTGCATTTAAGTATAATTTGTCCTGTTCACATCCAGAAAGTAAATAATTTTTTGGATTTATTAAATACATCGGAGAGATAAAAATGGCAAGAGAGCTATATAACACACCCAACCTTGATGAGTTGGAAAAAGGCCCATGGCCTTCGTTTGTTACTGGACTTAAGCGTCTAGCTAACGATACACATGCGGGTGCTGACATGGCACGCGACGTACTAGGTACACTTGAAACATCTTACGTAACTAAAAAAGGTTACTGGAAAGGTGGAACAGTTGGTGTTATCGGTTACGGTGGTGGTATTATTCCTCGTTTCAACGAGTTAAAAGACGACAACGGTGATTACAAATTCCCTGCAGCAGGTGAGTTTCATACATTACGTATTCAACCACCAGCAGGCATGCATTACACATCAACGTTATTACGTGATATGTGTGATATGTTTGTTGATAACGGTGGTTCTGGTCTAATCGCATTTCACGGTCAGTCGGGTGACATTATGTTGCAAGGTGCAACTGAAGAAACTACTCAGAAAATTTTCAATACGTTCAATGACTACGGTTTTGACTTAGGCGGTGCTGGTCCAGCAGTACGTACAGGTATGTCTTGTGTTGGCGCTTCACGTTGTGAAATGTCAAACGTTAATGAGCAAGCGGTATTACGTACACTAGTAAACGCGTTCCTTGATGACATGCACAGACCTGCATTACCATACAAAATGAAGTTTAAAGTTTCTGGTTGTGCAAATGACTGTATGAATACAGTACAGCGTGCTGACTTCGCAACAATCGGCACTTGGAGAGATGATATTAAAATCAACCAAGACTTATGGAAAGCAATGGTTGCTGACAAAGGTACTCAGTACGTAGTTGATAACATTACTTCTCGTTGCCCTACTTCTGCAATGACGATCAACGAAGACACTTCGTTAACGATTGACAATAAAAACTGTGTTAAATGTATGCATTGTTTAAATGTTACTTCTCCATTGACTCACAAATACATCACTGAAGGGGATGTTGAGCCTATCTTAGCTACTGGCGACGACAAAGGTGTGATGATTATTATGGGTGGTAAGCGTACATTGAAAATTGGTGACTTATTCGGTTCAGTAATTGTTCCATTTATGAAGATGGATACAGCTGACGATTTAGAGGCAATTGAAGATCTTGCTGGTGAAGTAGTTGATTTCTTTGCAGAGAATGCATTAGAGCACGAAAGAACGGGTGAAATGATTGAGCGTATTGGTGTTGTTAACTTCCTAGAAGGTATCGGTATCAACGTTGATCCAAACATGATTAACTCAACTCGTACATCTTCTTACGTTCGTATGGACGACTGGGATGAAGAAGCAGTTAAATGGTTTGAAAATAAAGCTGAAGCAAACGCTTAATACTTTAAACACTAAATAAAGATTTTTACGGGTAATTAAAACAATTACCCATCTATATATATTAAGGAGATAAAAATGGCTGAAGCACCAAGAATGCCTATCGAATCTGGTTGTCCGGATCCTATTCAATACATGCACCCAACTATGCGCCGTAACTACGGCCAATGGGCATACCATGACCGTCCTCGTGCCGGCGTATTACGTCACACCTCAAAGAACAATGAAGTAATCTACACAGTTCGTTGTGGTACTGCGCGTCAGATGGATGTTTATACAATTAAAAATTTAGCAGATATTGCTGACGAATATGCAGATGGTTTTGTTCGTTTCACTATGCGTTCTAACGTTGAATTCATGGTTGCAGACGAAGCTAAGGTTGAGCCGTTAGTAAATGCACTTACTGAAGCAGGCTTCCCTGTTGGCGGAACTGGCCCATCAGTAACAATGATTTCACATACCCAAGGTTGGTTACATTGTGATATCCCGGGTACGGATGCATCAGGTGTTGTTAAATCACTAATGGATGGGCTTCATGAAGAATTTACTCGTGAAGAAATGCCTAACCGTGTTCACATGACAACTTCTTGTTGTCAAATTAACTGTGGTGGTCAAGGTGATATCGCACTTAACATTCAACATACTAAGCCGCCTAAGATTAATCATGATCTAGTATCAATGGTTTGTGAGCGTCCTACAGTTGTTGCACGTTGTCCAGTTGCTGCGATTCGTCCTGCAATGGTTAACGGCAAGCCTACATTGGAAGTTGATGAGAAGAAATGTATCTGTTGTGGTGCATGTTTCCCACCTTGTCCTCCAATGCAGATCAATGATCCTGAAAATTCTAAGATTGCTTTATGGATCGGTGGTAAGAACTCAAATGCACGTTCTAAACCTTCATTCCACAAGTTAGTTGCTTCTAACCTACCTAACAACCCGCCAAGATGGCCGGAAGTTGGCGCTGTGGTTAAGAACATCTTGGCTGTATATAAAGATGACGCACGCGATTGGGAAAGAGTTGGAGAATGGGTAGACCGTATCGGTTGGCCAGCATTCTTTGAGAAGACAGGTCTACCGTTCACTAAATTCCATATCAATGATTGGAAAGGTGCACGTCACGAGCTTAACTCTTCTGCACACATCCGTTTCTAGGTTAATTAGTTATGAAGTTTGCAATTCAAGTTAACGAAGGTCCGTACCAGCACCAAGCGTCTGATACGGCTTTCCAATTCGCTAAAGCAGCGATTGAAAACGGACATGAAATTATGCGTGTATTTTTCTACCATGATGGTGTGAATAATGCGTCTAGTTTTACTTTGCCACCACAAGATGATCGCCATGTTGTTAACAACTGGGCTTCTTTAGATATTAAAGATGCTGACGGCAATCCTGAATTGGTAGTTTGTGTAGCAGCTGCACTTCGTCGAGGTATGCTTGACGAGTCAGAGGCAACTAAAAACTCTATCGAAGGTAATAATTTGCATCCTGCATTTCGTATTTCTGGCTTAGGTCAGTTAATCGAAGCAGGTATTCAAAGTGATCGTTTAGTGGTATTTGGAGATTAAGATGGCTACTACAAAGAAATTTATGTATTTAAATCGCCGGTCTTCATTTGGCACAGTTTATGCAATCGAATCATTAGAGGTGGTGTTAATCGCTGCTGCTTTTGAGCAAGATGTATCTTTAGCTTTTATCGATGATGGTGTATACCAAATCGTTGAAGGTCAAAATACTGATGGCATTGGCATGAAAAACTTTTCTAAAACTTTTCACGCACTGGGTGATTACGACATTAACAAGCTTTATGTTTCTAAAGAATCTTTAGAAGAAAGAGGTTTGTCTGAGTCTGATATTATGCCGTTAGTGTATGAAGATGAAGATGATGACTGGGCAGAGAAATCTTCCATTAAAGTTGTTTCTAATGATGAACTAAAAGCAATTATGTCTGAACAAGATGTTTGCTTAAGTTTCTAAGAGAGGTTTAATATGTTACATACAGTAAATAAATCATCTTTCGAGCGTAACTCATTACAGTCTTGTGTAAATATTATTGACGATACTAGCGTTATTTTATTTATTGAGGATGGTGTGATTAATGCAGCGAATAATTCAAAATCATCAATGATTGCAGATCTTGCGGCTCAAGGCCGTGTATTTGCACTTCAGGGTGATGTTGAAGCGAGAGGAATTTCTTCAAAGCTTGCGGACAATATCAAATTAGTTGATTATGCAGGTTTTGTTGATCTAGTTGTTGAACATGGAACTGCGGTTTCTTGGGTTTAACTATAAACAAAAAAAATAATAAAGCAATTCTTCAACTGCCTTAAGCAGGACAGTTTTGCTTTATATAAATAAAGGAGTACGATTATGGCACAAATTTGTGGCGCTGAAGTAGATGAAGAAGGTTTCTTGGTAGATCTTAAAGATTGGAACAAAGAAATTTGCATTCAAATGGCAAAAGATGACGACGTTGAATTAACGGAAGAGCATTGGGGTGTTATCGATTTTTTACGTGATTATTTTGAAGAGTATCAAATTGCACCAGCAGTTCGTGTTCTTACAAAAGCAATTGCTAAAAAAATGGGTAAAGACAAAGGTAACTCTAAGTACCTTTACTCTTTATTCCCATATGGTCCTGGTAAGCAAGGTTGTCGTTTCGCTGGTCTTCCAAAGCCAACTGGTTGTATCTAAATAGATACCTCTAATTAAAAAAACATCTGCATGTTATGCAGGTGTTTTTTATTTTTTTAAACATAAAGTTTGAGAGCAATATGTCAACTATAAGCATTATTTTTACCGCTTTATTTTACATTTCCTTATTTATTTTTATCGTCGGAATGGGTAGAAAAATATATCAATTTTCTGTTACCCCAGCACCTTTAAAAATTCCAACTGCACCAACTCCATTAACGCAAACAGGTGTGGTTTTTAGAATGATTCGTGAAGTGACTTTATTTGAAAGTCTTTTCCGATCTAATAAATGGATCTGGTTATTCGGATTCTTATTTCACTTCGGCTTACTATTAGTTTTAGTGCGTCACTTACGTTACTTTATTCCAGGTGATTTACCTGAAATATTCTTGCTTATGCAGCCATTCAAATACGCAGCATTTGCCATGGTGATTGGCTTAGGTGGCTTGTTAGTACGTCGTATCTTTGTGCCACGTATTCGTTATATTTCAGCACCAAGTGATTACTTAATGCTGTTAATGCTAATTATTATTGGTGTGAGTGGTGTGATTATGACATTCACTAATAACCATACTGATGTAATAATGGTCAAGGCTTTTGCCTCTGGCCTAGTAACCTTTGATTGGGCTAACTTACCAACTGAAACACATTTCTTAGTGCATTTATTTTTAGTGTTTGTATTATTGGCTATTTTCCCAATTTCAAAATTATTACATGTGCCGGGTGTATTCTTTAGCCCGACGCGTAACCAAGTTGACGATGCACGTAAAAAGCGTCATATTTCACCTTGGGCATTAAAACAAGAAAAAGAGCATGCTGTAAAGCTTGATCAAACATTAGGCAAGGACGAATAAGATGGCTGCTAAAGAATTTGATATCCCTAAGTTACCAACATACATTGAGATTCCTGAGTTAAATCATGGGGTGATGGACGGCGATGGTCCATTTAAATCTGTTGAGGAATTCCAAAAGCCTTTAGGTTTTCCAGGTGAGAAGATAGACAATTGGCAGGAAGTTGCCATTGCTAAGATGGGTGAGCTTAAATCTAAGTATCGTTCAGTTCAAGTATTTTTGGATTCATGCGTTAAATGTGGCGCTTGTACTGACAAATGTCATTATTTCTTAGGCTCATCTGATCCTAAAAATATGCCAGTTGCACGTCAAGATTTATTCCGCAGCGTATATCGTCGTCATTTTACTTTTGCTGGAAAATACTTCCCTAAGTTAGTTGGTGCAAAAGAGTTAGACGATGACATGCTTGATGATTGGTACAACTATTTTCATCAGTGTTCACAGTGTCGTCGCTGTTCAGTATTTTGCCCGTATGGTATTGATACGGCAGAGATTTCAATGGCCGCTCGTGAAATCTTAGATACAGTTGGCGTTGGTCAAAAATATTGTAATCAGATTTTAGGTAAGGCACTGACTGTTGGTAACAATTTAGGCCTTCCCGAGCCTGCACTTAGAGATACATTAATTGATCTTGAAGAAGAAGTTGAAGAAGATTTTGGTGCGCCAGTCAAATATCCATTAGATGTAAAAGGTGCTGAAATATTATTAATTACCCCATCAGCAGATTTCTTTGCTGAGCCTCATATTGATGGCTTAATCGGTTATGGTAAAGTTTTCTATCAAGATGGTGTTAGCTGGACAATGAGTTCTTACGCCTCTGAAGGTGCAAACTTTGGTATGTTTATTGGTTCATACGACATTATGCGCAAAGCTGCTTTAAGAATTCGCAAAGCGGCACTTGACCTTGAGGTTTCCCGTGTAATGGTTGGCGAATGTGGCCATGCATGGCGAGTTGCATACAGTTTCTGGAATACGCTTAGTGGCGTTGGTGCTGGTGCTCAATCAAGTGACGAGCATGCAATGAGACTACAAAAGCAGCTGGATGATAGATATCCACAGCCGCAACATATTATTGAATATACGCACGACTTAATTCAAAGAGGAAAACTCAACTTTGATAAGTCAGAAAATGATGACCGTACGGTTACTTTCCATGATTCTTGTAACGTTGCTCGCGCAACCAACATGGGTGGTATTGAAGGCGGTCAATTTATTCTTCCACGTGACGTAATTAAAGCAGTTTGTAATAACTACGTTGACATGGAAAGATCTACTATTAAAGAGTCTACATTCTGTTGTGGCGGTGGCGGCGGCCTTCTAACCGATGATCTTATGGAGATTCGCGTTAAGGGTGCTATGCCAAGAATGCAGGCGCTTAAAGAAGTAGAGAAGAACGAAGGTGTTAATACTTTAGCAGCGATTTGTGCGATTTGCAAGTCGCAATTTAGTAAAGTATTGCCGAAATTTGATTTTGATCCATACATGATTGTTAGTGTTCACCAATTGGTGAGTGCTGCAATTATTTTGGACAAACCACAAACGACAAACAGTAGTCCAGACGGACAAACTGATGCTGAAGAGCCTGTAATTGAAGCAGAAGAAACAGCAGAAACTGAATAAAACAAGGAGATTTATTATGCAAAAGAATGCTTACGGAGTACCTACAAAAGGTGAAAACCATACTTTTAGATTATATAAGGATAATGATGAAGGTCAGGTTCCATGGAACCAGATGATTTTCAAGGAAGACACTACTCATAAGTGTCCTACTTACGTTACTCAAACTCCTCCTTGTCAAGGTTCATGTCCTTCTGGTCACAACATTCGTGGCTGGTTAGATATTGTGCGTGGTATGGAAAAGCCTGCTGGTGACATGTCATGGCAAGAGTATGCATTCCGTCGTTCTACAGATGCTAATCCGTTCCCATCAGTAATGGGCCGTGTATGTCCTGCGCCTTGTGAAGATGGTTGTAACCGTAATGAAGTTGAAGATACGGTTGGTATTAATGCTGTTGAGCAGTTTATTGGTGATAACGCTAAAAAAGAAGGTTACACATTCGAAATTGACGCTAAAAATACTGGCAAGAAAGTTGCAATTATCGGTGGTGGTTGTGGTGGTTTAGCGGCAGCTTTACAGCTTCGTCGTCAAGGGCATGCAGTTACTGTATTTGAAAAGTATGATCAATTAGGCGGCATGATGATGTACGGTATTCCTGATTACCGTGTACCACGTGACGTATTAGCTCACGAAATTGAGCGCATTATTTCAACTGGCGTTGAAACTAAAATGAACACTAAAGTAGGTGTTGACGTAACCGTTGAAGAATTAGAAAAAGATTATGATGCAGTTTTATTTGCTATCGGTGCAATGAGTGGCCGTACGTTACCAATTCCGGGTGGCGAAGCTTCTAACTGTGTATCTGGTGTTGCTTTCCTTGAAGCATACAACCAGGGTCGATTACAACACATTACTGGCAAAGTAATTTGTATTGGTGGTGGTGATACGTCTATTGACGTTGTATCAGTTGCTCGTCGTTTAGGTAATATTACTAATATTGCTGAGAAGGATCGTCCAGAGCACATCATCTTTAATGACACAGCGCATGATGTTGTTGATACATCTAAGCGTCTTGGCGCAGATGTATTATTAACAACACGTTCAACTGTTGAAGATATGCCTGCAGCACAAGAAGAAATTGATGATGCAACTCGTGAAGGTGTTGATATTCAAGGTCAATTAAGCCCAGTTGAAGTAATTACTGATGCTGATGGCCGGGCAACTGCACTACGTTTTGTTCGTTTAGAAGATGATGGCAATACGCCGATCGAAGGTTCAGAGTTTGACATTGAGTGTGAATTAATCGTATCTGCAATTGGTCAAGGTGTTGATTCAGAAGGTATGGATGATTCATTCTTTAACGAATACGGTTTTATTGATGCTGACAAAAACTACCAAGTTCCTAACAAACCTGGTTTCTTCGTATGCGGTGATGTTGTTCGTCCTCACTTATTGACAACTGCTATTGGCCAAGCAGGTATTGTTGCAGAAAGTATTGATGACTACCTGACAGGCGGCAAGCAAAAAGCTCGTAATAAGGTAGACGTACATTATTTCGATCTTGCTAAAAAGCTTGATGAGTGGGATTTATCTCCTTCAAACTACGAAAAAGGTGGTGCAGCTGGTGAGGCAACTGATTCAGCAGGTTACGCAATTCATAACTATGAAGATCGTGCGTATGCATCAATCATTTCTCATACAGAATTATTTTTAGGTCACTTTGATAACGAAGAGCGTAATGCACGTAACCATAAAGTGGTTGATACTGAAAATGTATTGGGCAACTTTGAAGAGCGTTTAATTGGCTATACAGAAGAAGAAGTTCAAGCAGAAGCCGGTCGTTGTATGTCTTGTGGCTTATGTTTTGAGTGTGATAACTGTGTCATGTATTGCCCTCAAGATGCGGTATTTAAAGTTAAGAAAGATAAAGCAACTTTAGGAAGATATGTTGACACCGATTACAACAAGTGTGTTGGTTGTCATATTTGTGCTGACGTATGCCCTACAGGCTATATCCAGATGGGTCTTGGTGAGTAGTAATTAAAGAGAGTGATTATGAATCGTTTGATAATTGTATTTTTAAGTATCATGTTGAGCAGTGTATTTGCATATGCTGATCAGCATATTCCTAATCTGGGCAAAAAAGCCACTGAGTTTAAGGATGAGGGTGAAAAAGCCCATAAGCGCGAGGGTATGAGTCATGCTGCAAGTTTGATTTTACAAAGAAAAATGCATCCCGAACTTTTAATGCATAAGCGCGATAAAACATTACGCCAAGGCGTGCGTGGTGGATATATTCAATTAAAGAAATGTATCGAATGCCACACCTCTGTTGATGAAAATGATGAATATATCCCTATAAATTCAGCTGATCAATTTTGTTCGACTTGTCATCAGAAAGTAGGCATAAGCCTAGATTGTTTCTCTTGTCACCGAACTACACCATCGAAGGAAATATAATGAAAGCGCTAAATCGTCGTGAATTTATCAAAACCACAACCACCACTACTGCCGGTGTGGCAATCATTGCCAGTGGTATTACACTAACAACTTACGCTGCTAAACCTCAAGAGTCTAATCCTGTTACTAATGAAAAGCGCTGGGGTATGTTAATTGATACCAACAAACTTACCGAAACTGATATTGATGATATGATCGATGCGTGTCAAGAAGAGCAGGGTTGGGGTAGTGAAATACTTTCTACAGGCGATCAAAAGTCGGGCTGGATTAAAAAAATAAAGGTTAAAGATACCGCAACAGATCGAATCAGCAATCTTGCATTAATGTGCCAACATTGTGAAGAGCCACCATGTGTCGATGTTTGCCCTACAAATGCAAGTATGAAGCGTGAAGATGGTATTGTTTTGGTTGATAAGCATTTGTGTATTGGCTGTCGTTACTGCATGATGGCTTGCCCATACGATGCACGTTCATTTGTTCATGAAGAATTAACTAATCAAAAAGAGCATATGCCACGTGGTAAAGGTACTGTTGAGTCATGCACAATGTGTGTTCATAAAGTTGACAAAGGTGAGCAGCCGGCTTGTGTTGAAGCGGTTGATAGTGATGCAGTTATATTTGGCGATCTTTACGATTCAAACAGCAAGATTAATCAAACATTAAAGAAAATTCAAAGTACTCAAATCCGTGCAGATTTAAATCTGAATACGGCTGTACGTTATAGTGGAATTTAAGAGAAGTTTATGAGCATTATTCGTTACGAACAAATACAAGGTAAGAGCTTAGGTTTTTATGCATTAGTTGCAGGTTTAGGCGCTTTTATTTTAGCGGCGTTAGGTGCTGTTTATTTCATGGAGCATAACGGACATCATGTCACTGGCATGAGCAATCGTATTGTTTGGGGTTTGCCCCACGTATTTGCTTTATTTTTAATTGTTGCAGCTTCAGGCGCTTTAAATATCGCTTCTATTGCATCAGTTTTCAATAAGAAAGTTTATAAGCCTTTGTCTCGCTTATCGGGCTTAGTTGCTTTGGCATTGTTGGCAGGTGGTTTGATGGTATTGGTGCTTGACTTAGGTCGCCCAGATCGTTTAATCATTGCTATGACCGAGTACAACTTTAATTCTATTTTTGCTTGGAACATCATTTTATATAACGGATTTTTTGTTATTGTTGGTGTTTATTTGTGGATGATGTTTGAGCGCCGCATGAATAAATACAGTCACACTGTTGGTATTGCGGCCTTTACTTGGCGTTTAATTCTAACCACTGGTACAGGTTCAATTTTTGGATTTTTGGTGGCGCGTCAAGCTTACGATGCAGTAATCATGGCACCAATGTTTGTGATTATGTCGTTTGCCTTTGGTTTGGCATTCTTTATCCTAGTGCTTATGGCTAGTTATAAATGGACAGCTCGCCCTCTAGGCGATGCAATTGTTAATCGTTTAAGTAATTTATTAGGCGTGTTCGTTGCCGCAGTTATGTATTTTGTCTCTGTGTACCATTTAGGTAATCTGTACTTGGCTGAGAACTCTGGTGTTGAAAGCTTCATTTTGGTTGACGGTGGTATCTACACCAAGCTATTTTGGTATGGTCAAATTATCTTAGGTGGTCTAGTGCCATTAGCATTGTTATATTCTCCAGCAACTAAAGGCAATCGTACCATGCTAGGTTTAGCATCGGTATTAATTATTCTAGGTGGCATTGTTCAACTTTACATTATTATTGTTGGTGGTCAGGCTTACCCAATGGAGCTTTTTCCAGGTAAAGAAATTCTAGAAGGTTATGGCGGTATTGCTGCTTACACGCCAACCTTGCCAGAGCTAATGCTAGGGTTAGGTGGTATTGCAGTAGCGTTAATTGCAATTGCTTATTTAATTAAATTTTTACCTTTCTTGCCAGAGAGTTTGGCAGATGATGTGACCGATCCACACCATAAAAAATTGTAGAGAATAATTTATTATTATTATTATTATTTTTAATGGTTAATTTTTGTTTATAATACCCTCTATTAGAATTAATTTATAAAAAGGAAAATAAAAATGAAAATCCGTATGCTTGTTATATCTACTATTGTTGTTAGTCTTAGTGCTAGTGTTTTTGCACACCCAATGAAATCTGGAGACGAGCATGATGGTTCTTGGAACTGGAACCAGCTAGATCATGCTCACGAAGCCGCTCAACCTAGAGCAATTTCAAAGCCAATCACTCAAAATGTTATTAGAGGCATGAAAGGCTTAGAAGGCATTGTTAAAGTAGGCGAGTGTTACGTTCCTGCTTACGTTGAAGCCACTTGTAAAAATGAAACAAAAAAAGTATTGATTAAAGCAGCTTACAATGAAACTGAAATCGTTGCTGCGGTTACTAAAAAAGTTGACAGAAAAATATTGGTTGATTCTGCAAAAGTGATTGAAGAATACGTACCGGCTTTATATGAAAATGTTTCTAAAAAAGTATTGGTTGAAGCAGCACATACAAAGTGGAAGCGTGGCAATTCAACTTCAGTTCAAAAAATCGTTGATGGCGACACGTATTGCTTAGTAAAAGTGCCAGCACGTTACGAAAACAAAGTTGAAAAAATACTAAGAATTCCAGCTTCTACAAAAACTAGAACAGTTGCTGCAGTTTACAAAACATATCAAGAGACAGTCATTGTTACACCAGAAATCACTAAAATCGTTAAAACATACCCTGCTGTTTATAAAACAGTTAAAAAATGTGTTGAAAAAGAAGCGGGCCGTTATGAGTGGCGTTCAATTTTATGTGCACAAAACTCTACCACTTCAGTGTTAAAGTCGTTTGAAAAAGCTCTTGCTTCAAAAGGACATCTAATCACTAAAGAAGTTGATGGTGTTATCGATGCTAAAACTACGTCAGCGATTAAGTCTTATCAAAGATCTAAAGGATTAGCGGTAGATGGCTTGGTTAATATGGATACCGTTAAATCATTAGGTGTTAAATACTAATCATTTAATTTAAATCTAATAAAAAAGGAGGCTCTTGCCTCCTTTTTTATTGGTTAAAATTTTGCTATGAATCAAAATAGCATTTATTTATCAGCAGCACACAAATCCTCAGGCAAAACAGTGGTTAGTTTGGGGGTTTGTGGTGCTATAAGTCAGCGAAATATCAATATTCAGCCTTTTAAAAAAGGCCCTGACTATATCGATCCAATCTGGTTATCTCAGGCCAGTGGCAAATCATGTTACAACCTTGATTTTTATAATATGACTGAAGCTGAAATTAAAGAGCTATATGAGTCTAAAAACAGTTTGGCAGATATTTCCCTTATTGAGGGCAATAAAGGCTTGTATGATGGCGTGAGTGTCTCTGGTGGTGATGCGAATGCCGATCTTTCTAAGTTATTAGGCATTCCGGTCATTTTAGTGGTTGATGCCACTGGCATTACTCGAGGTGTAGCACCTTTGGTTAAAGGCTATCAAGATTTTGATACTGATGTCAATATTGCAGGTGTGATTCTTAATAAAGTGGCAGGTGAGCGACACGAATCGAAACTCATTCAAGCGATCGAATATTACACCGATATCAAAGTTATTGGCTCGGTTCGTCGATCTAAAGAGTTGATCATTGATGAGCGTCATCTGGGTTTGATGCCAGCGAATGAAACGCCACAGTCTCAAGCATTTATTAATACTGCTTCGCACATCATTAAAGATCAAGTGAATTTAGATCAAATCCTTAATTTTGAAAACTCTAAGTCTAAAGCCAAAAAAGAAGTGACTAACATTGTTAATACTAAGTTGACAGTAGCAATAGCCAAAGATGCAAGTTTCGGGTTTTATTATCAGGATGATCTAGATCAATTCGAGCAATTAGGCGTCAATATTACGTATTTTGATACGTTAACTAATCAGCAATTACCAAAGTGCGATGGTTTATTTATTGGTGGTGGATTTCCAGAAATGCAATTGGATAAGCTTAGTGGCAACACATCTTTATTAAAGGATGTTAAAGCCAAAATCGAGCACGGTTTGCCAACATACGCTGAGTGTGGTGGCTTAATGTATCTTACGAACCAAATTATCACTAAGCAAGGTAGCTATCCTATGGTTGGAGTAATTGATGCCGATACTCGAATGACACCAAAACCGATTGGCAGGGGTTACGTGCAACTTGCCCCACTTGATGATCATCCTTGGAAGGGTGTCGCTGAACATATTAAAGCGCACGAATTTCATTATTCTAAGCTAGAAAATATCAATGTGAATACACGTTATGCTTTTGAGGTTTTGCGCGGCGTAGGCGTGGATAATAAGCGCGACGGCATTGTTAAATATAATTTACTAGCCTCGTATACACATCTTCGCAATCTTGCTGGCAATCAGTGGGTGACGCAATTTGTTGATTTCATTAAAACTAAGTCTAAAACACCATGATTACAATTACCAAAAAAGCCGCAGAAGAAATTTCTTTATCAACACATAATCCAGAAAATCAAGGGCTAACCATTCGTTTTGCCGCTGATCAGACGGATGAAGGTTTTCAATATTTAATGGGATTTGATGATCGCCATGATGGTGATATTCATTTAGAGTCAAATGGGGTAGAGTACATTCTTGCCTATGAGCAAAAAGTTTTACTTGAAGGTATGGTAGTTGATTTTGATCAAATACAGGCAGGCGAGGATTACAGCTTTGTATTTATGAATCCAAACGATCCTGATTACACACAACCTGAAGAGATTCACGCACCAGCTAAGTCTTAAGATTTTATTCATGTAATAATCCCCTTGCATGAATAAAATAATACAAAAAATGCACCTACTTATAAAATATTTTATTGTTATTTCTGTTATTTCTGGTTGTGGCGGAGGAGGCGGCGGGGTGGTGGATTTTCAGAAGTAGTTAAAAATCCACCTACTTATTATGAAACTACAGAATACAACAGCCAATATGGTTTAAGCAATATTAAAGCTTCTGATATTTATTCTGATGGCTATTCTGGTAGTGGGGTAACGGTTGCAGTAATTGATACTGGTGTTGATGTGGATCATCCTGATTTGGCTGCTAATATTGCCTCAGGTGGTTATGATTATGTCGATAATGATGCAGATGCTAATCCCAACGGACAGGGTGCATCTATGAGTCATGGTACGCATGTGGCGGGGATTATTGCAGGTGTTAAAAATGATATAGGTATGCATGGCGTGGCTTATAGTGCCAAGATATTAGCCCTTCGTGCTGGAAACTCTGCTGGATCTTTATTTAGTGGTGCTATTGAAAGCTCGATTGACCAGGCTATAAGTCAAGGGGTTAAAGTGATTAATGCTAGTTTTGGCTCTTCTGGTATGGGTGGTTCAACAAAGGATAAATGGCTTTTGGCGCATAATAATGATATTGTATCTGTGTATGCTGCGGGTAATTCGAGCTTGAGCGATCCTAGTTATGGCGCAAAACTTCCTGTTGATTCTGGTTATGAAGCTTTGGCAGGTACTTTAATTGCTGTAGTAGCGACGGATGATAGTAATACAATTGCCAATTATAGTAATCAGTGTGGCGTAGCAAAAAATTGGTGCATGGCCGCTCCTGGTAGTGGTATTTATTCAACAGTTGATACGACAGATGATAATGATACAGATGGCGATGGCTATGCTACTTTTAATGGTGCTTCGATGGCAACACCACACGTATCTGGTGCGGTGGCAGTACTCAGATCAAAATGGCCATCAAAAACAGCTGCTGAAACGGTTACTATTTTGTACGATACGGCAACGGATTTAGGCGCTACAGGTACTGATGTTATTTATGGCAGAGGCTTGCTAAACCTTGATAATGCATTATATGCACAGGGTGCACTAACTGTGCAAACCGCTTCTGGCGGTAGTCATTATTTAAGTGATTCTAGTTTTTCAACCAGTAGCATCTTGGGTAATGCACTCAGCCAATCAATAGAAACAGCTGTGTATGATAAATATAAACGCGATTATTATTTTAATTTAAACAACTCTATTACCATGCCAAAGTCGGTGAGTGCGCTTGAAGAGCTTAGCTTTAATGATTCAGATATTGAGATTAATTTTGGCTCAGACGTGAGGTTATTGAGCGAGATTGATAAAGGTTCGGTGCAAATACTCAACAGCATGAATGATTATGAAATTTCATTTGCTCATAAACAAAATCCCGCTAAGATTTTTGCCTTTAATACCGCTACAGATATAGTAGGATTGTCGCAGACGTATTCTCTTTATGGTGATGCACACTTATCTAAAATAAAAAATTCAAACGTTTTTAATATTGCTAGCACTGGCAAGCTTAAAACTTCTTTAGGTGCTGTATCTGGATATACAGATGTGAGTAATGCTCATGGCGTTAGTGGTATTAATGTTTCGGTGCTTGCAAGTCCTATGAAAGATTTATCATGAGCGACGCAAATAAGCCATTTAAAAGAGGATGAGACTTTTTTATCTAGCTATTTTTCTGGTGCGTACCAAACCGGTAGATCTAAAACTAAAGCGATTAATTTGATTGCAACATCAAAAATTAATAAGAATTTTTCACTCATTGCCCAACTTAGTAAAGCCACTACTCAAGTAGCAACGTTAAAGGATTCAGTGGTATCAAGTGTGTCAAATATTGATAGTAAAGGCTATTCAATATCTCTAGTAGGTAGTGATGTGTATTCACAGAATGATCAATTATTTGTTACTTTTAAACAACCCTTAAGAGTGACCAGTGGCAATATGATATTAACAACTGCTAACGGATTAAATTTGGATGACAGTATTAGTTTTGCTGATCAAACTGTTAATTTGAGTCCTGCTAGCATTGAAAGAGCGTTAACCATTGGGTACACGACAGAACTTGATAATCATGCTAATATGGTTGTTTTGTTAAACCATAGAAACAATCCAAATCATGACGATTTTTTAAAATCTGAACACCAAATAATGATAAAAATAAATAAAAAATTCTAATGAATAAAAAAATAAGAATTAGTCTTGTATCTGTTGTACTTGTTGTGTTGGCGGGCTGTACTTTTGAAGAGGTTGAAGTTGAAGCTTTGGGTCAACGTGCCCAGATTGATTTATACCCACAGGGTGAAAATGCAAAGGCCATTAAAATTAATAAAGATTTATTCTACATTCCTATTGGCAGGGATAATGATAATTGCATGATGTATCAAGCTTATTCGCAAACGAATCCAACCATGCAAGCCATTATTTATCAAAATGGCTTGGGTAGGTTTTCAATGAGTAAAGATAAGCGAAGTTGTTTGTAAGAGTGATGATATTTACGATGGAACTAAAAAGGGGACGGAACCCTTTTTACTAAAGGCTAAACAAAATACACCTTTGCTGATTAAACTTAGTTGTGTATAATGGTACGAATGCACCCTTTCATTAGGTTTTTCAATCAAAAAAAACAGGTGCAAAATTACATTATAATAGCGAGTATATTTTTTAGGACATATAAGATAAAGATGAAAATACAATTAAAAAACAAAAAAACTAACCAAGCACTCACATCTCTAGGCTGGGGGGGGGGCACACTCCCTAGTGCACTAACCAAGCTTAAGCACTTTTTAGCTTTTAGTGCTTTAACGCTATCGCTTAACGTTATCTCTGGAAGCGATGTTAATCAGTTTGATAAAGAAGCTTATCTTAATCTTAATCAAGAATATACTTATAACAATCAAGTAGCCACTAAAGAAGAAGACACCTTCACTGGTT
>FXLX01000004.1 GCA_900180385.1 uncultured Candidatus Thioglobus sp.
AGGCGATAACGTGAAAATGCAAGTAGAGCTATTATCACCAATCGCAATGGAAGATGGTTTAAGATTCGCGATTAGAGAAGGTGGCCGTACGGTAGGTGCGGGTGTTGTTGCTAAAGTTACGGATTAATTCTTAAGCTGAAAACTTAAGAAAATTTGGCTCGGACTTTTGTCCGAGCCTTTAAAGTTTATAGGCGAGTGGCTCAACTGGTAGAGTGGCGGTTTCCAAAACCGTTGGTTGGGGGTTCGAGTCCCTCCTCGCCTGCCACATTAAATAAAGGTATATTTTGAGTAAAACAATTGAAAATCAAGCAAAAGATTCATCACTAGGAATGTATTTTTCAATCCTAATAGTGATCGCATCTTTTGCTGTGTTTTATTTAGACCCGTTAAGCTTAATCACAACACTATATAAAGTTTTATTTTTGTTAGTTGGCTTGGTTGTAGCTGGTCTGGTTTTTTTCAAAACACCACAAGGTAAGCGTTTATTAGCGTTTACTAAAGAAACCAAAATTGAGTTACGTAAGGTTGTATGGCCGACACGTGATGAGACTGTTAAAACAACAGGCATGATTATGGTAGCCGTGGTTATTGTTGCTATATTCTTGTGGATAGTGGACGCGTTGTTTTCGTGGATGGTCCAACTGTTAACAAATTAAGAGAGTTCTAGATGTCTAAAAGATGGTACGTACTTCATGCTAGAAGTGGTTATGAAGCTAAAGTTAAAACTGCAATCGAAGATGCTATTGCTAGAGAAGGTCTTGAAGATCTGATCGCTGAAGTAATGGTGCCAACTGAAAAAGTGGTTGAACTTAAAGATGGTCAAAAGAAGACGGCTGAACGTAAGTTCTTTCCTGGTTATATGCTAGTGAATATGGAACTTACGGAGCCAAGCTGGTTGTTGGTAAAAAATACTAATAATGTAATCGGCTTTATGGGCGGATCTTCAGGCAAGCCTTCTCCAATCACTCAGCGTGAAGTTGACCGCATCATGATGCGTGTTCAAGAGGGTGCTGATAAACCTAAACCTAAAGTCGCTTACCAACCTGGTGAAGAGATATTAGTTATTGATGGTCCATTTAATGAATTTAATGGCACCATTGCAGCAGTTGATTACGACAAGAGTATCTTGAAAGTTGAGGTATTAATTTTTGGACGTACAACATCAGTAGAGCTTGAATTCTCACAAGTAGAAAAGACTTAAATACGGCGACTTACGTCGCTTTTAACCGGGGAGCTTAATAGGCGCTTGAACCCAAATGAGGCAACCCCTCAAGGAAAATAAAATGGCTAAAAAGATTGAATCATATATTAAGCTTCAGGTACCTGCACAAGAAGCCAATCCTTCACCACCAGTTGGACCTGCACTAGGTCAACATGGTGTAAACATTATGGAGTTTTGTAAGGCGTTTAACGCAAAAACTCAAGACATCGACAAAGGTATGAAGGTACCTGTAATTATTACAGTTTATAACGATCGTAGTTTTACATTTATTACTAAAACACCACCAGCTGCTTTGTTAATTCTTAAAGTAACAGGTATTAAGAAAGGTTCTGGCGTTCCTCATACTGACAAAGTTGGCAGTATTACACGTGCACAACTAGAAGAAGTTGCAACAATTAAGATGAAAGATCTTAATGCAAATGACATGGAGGCTGCTGTAACTATTATTTCTGGTACAGCACGCTCTATGGGTATTACGGTGGAGGGTTAATCAGATGGCTAAGTTAACAAAAAAACAAAAAGACATTGCAGCTAAAGTTGAAATTGGCAAACGCTATTCAATTGAAGATGCTTTAACATTAATTAAAGAATGCGCAACTGCAAAGTTCGATGAGTCAATTGATATCAGTGTTAATTTGGGTGTTGATTCTAAGAAATCAGACCAAAACGTACGTGGTGCAGTTGTATTGCCAAACGGTACAGGTAAAACTGTTCGCGTTGCGGTGTTTACACAAGGCGACAACGTTGCAAAAGCGCAAGCAGCAGGTGCAGACGTTGTTGGCATGGAAGACTTAATGAAGTCTATGCAGGATGGCGATCTTAACTACGACGTGGTTATTGCATCTCCAGATGCAATGGGTGTTGTTGGTCGTTTAGGTCAAGTATTAGGCCCACGTGGTTTAATGCCTAACCCTAAGGTTGGTACTGTAACACCAGATGTTGCTACAGCGGTTAATAACGCTAAAGCAGGTCAAGTTCGTTACCGTACTGATAAGGCTGCAATTATTCATGCAGGCGTTGGTAAAGCATCATTTGATGTTAAAGCATTAGCTGAAAACATTACAGCATTAATGGAAGCGCTTAAGAAAGCTAAGCCAAGTTCTGCTAAAGGTGTTTATTTTAAAAAATTAAGTATTTCTTCAACAATGGGCGCAGGCGTCGCAGTTGATTTAAGCACGCTTGATATCTAACTATATCAAGTAACAAAATTCTTTGGGTCGTAGGCTTGTCTTACGTTCCTCAAAGACCATAGGTGTGAATTTCCCTCCTGGGAGGTTTGCATAAATGATTGGTAACACAGTCTGCCTATGTAGAGGGTGCGTAAGCGCTCTATGGCGAAAGTTGTAATAATATAACTTTCTTTTTTAAACTGTTCAGGAGAGGCAAATGGCTCTAAATCTTGAAGCAAAAAAAGTTGTTGTCGAACAAGTAAATTCACTAGCTGATAGTGCAATTTCTGTTGGCGTAGCTGAATATCGCGGATTGACAGTTGAACAAATGACTATGCTTCGTGCAAGTGCTTTGGATGCTGATGTTACTTTACGTGTTGTAAAGAACTCATTAGCAAAATTAGCGCTTAACGAAACTACATGTGAGTGTGTTTTACCCGTTCTTAGTGGACCGGTAATTCTAGGATTTTCGCAAGAAGATCCTGGTGCAGTTGCACGTGTCTTCAATAACTTTGTAAAAGATAATGAAGATTTAGTCGTTAAAGGTTTGGGCGTTTCAGGTGAATTTGTAGATGCAGATCAACTTAAGCGTATTGCAGACCTTCCAACTAAAGATCAAGTAATTAGTACAGTTATGGCATTAATGTTAGCACCAGTTGAGAAACTAGCTAGAACTTTGAACGAAGTTCCAACTAAAGTAACTCGCGTGGTGTCAGCAGTAGCGCAACAAAAATAATAATCAAATAATAAATAAAAGGAGTAAATATCATGGCAAAGTTATCAAATGACGATATTTTAAATGCAATTGCAGATATGTCTGTAATGGATGTTGTTGAATTAGTTTCAGCAATGGAAGAGAAGTTCGGTGTAAGTGCAACAGCAGTAGCAGCAGCACCTGCTGCAGGTGCTGCTGACGCTGGTGAAGTGGCAGCAGAAAAAGATGAGTTTGATGTTGTAATGACATCATTCGGTGAGAAGAAAGTTGCTGCAATTAAAGCAGTACGTGGTATCACTGGCTTAGGTCTTAAAGAAGCAAAAGATATGGTTGAATCAGCTCCTGTAACAATTAAGGAAGCGGCATCTAAATCTGAAGCTGAAGAGATTCAAAAGCAGCTTGAAGAAGCTGGTGCAAGCGTAGAACTTAAATAATAAGTTTAGCGTAAAAACCCAAAATCCCCACTAGGGGATTTTGGTGTTTATTGCATTTGCACACTTTATTGGGTGCATTTTCAGTCTATTTTTTATAAATAGGCTGGATATTTTTTAAGAAGATAATTTCTTCTTAACCAAATTAGAACGATTAATACGAGGTATTCATGGCTTATTCATTTACGGAAAAAAAGCGAATTAGAAACAACTTTGGTTCAAGAACATCAATTTTGAAAGAACCAGATTTATTAGCAATTCAAATTGACTCTTTTAACGGCTTTATTCAAGCTGGTAGCAAAACTAAAAAAGATGTTGGTTTACAAGCGGTGTTTCAATCAGTTTTCCCTATTACTGCAGTTAACGGCTATGCCGAAATTGAGTATGTTGATTATGAATTACAAGAGCCTAAGTTTAACGTAGAAGAATGTAAGTTACGTGGTGTAACTTTTGCTTCTACATTGCGCGTTAAACTTAACCTAGTATTATTTGATAAAAACGGCTCTACGTTAAAGAAAAAACGTAAAGTTAAGCAGATCATCGAAGAGGATGTTTATTTAGGTCAGCTACCATTAATGACAACAACAGGTACGTTTGTTATCAATGGTACTGAGCGTGTTGTGGTTTCTCAATTGCATAGATCGCCTGGTGTTATTTTTGAACACGATAAGGGTAAGACGCACTCTTCAGGAAAGATCTTATTCTCTTCACGTGTTATTCCTTACCGTGGTTCATGGTTAGATTTTGAGTTTGATCATCACGAGCATTTATTTGTTAGAATTGATCGTCGTCGTAAGCTTCCAGTAACAACATTGCTACGTGCAATGAGCCTATCAAGCGATGAAATTTTAAGTACATTTTTTGAATCTTCATCAGTTAAGATGAAGGCTAAGTCATGTGATTTAGGTATTAACCCGTCGCGCTTACGTGGCACGATTGCTGAGTTTGATATTCTTGCTGGCAAAGATGTTATTGTTGAAAAGAATCGTCGTATTACTGCTAAACATATTAAATTGCTTACTGCTGCAGGTATTAAAGTGATCACTGCACCGTTGGAAACTTTAATTGATAAAGTTATTGCAAATGACATTATTGACACTGAAACTGGTGAGATTTTAGTTGCTACCAATACCGTTATTTCCGAAGAAGTTTTAGAATCATTAATTGCCAATAAAATTAAAAAGTTTAATGTGCTATACATTAACGAGTCTGAAACTGGTGCATATATCTCAGATACGCTACGTTTAGACGAAACAGAAACTGAAATTCAAGCGCGCATGAGTATTTATCATGTGATGCGCCCTGGTGAGCCAGCTACTGAAGATGCGGTTAATTTGTTATTTAACAATCTATTCTTTAAGAATGACCGTTATGATCTTTCCAAAGTTGGTCGCATGAAGTTAAATCGTCGTTTGGGTATTGAGTCTGAAACTGGCGAGCATGTTCTTACTAATGACGACATCTTAAGTGTTATTAAATTATTAATCAATATTAAAGATGGTAATGATTCGGTTGACGATGTAGATACGCTGGCTAACCGTCGTGTAAGAGCGATTGGTGAAATGATTGAAAACCAGTTTAGAATTGGTTTGGTCCGTGTTGAAAAAGCAGTTAAAGAAGGTTTAAACTTAGCTGAAACTGATGAATTAACCCCGCAAGATTTAATCAACTCTAAGCCTGTTTCAGCTTCAGTTAGAGAATTCTTTGGCTCTTCGCAATTATCACAGTTTATGGATCAAGTGAATCCTTTGTCTGGTGTCACACATAAACGTCGTATTTCTGCTTTAGGTCCTGGTGGCTTGACGCGTGAGCGTGCTGGTTTTGAAGTTCGTGATGTTCATCCATCGCATTATGGTCGCCTGTGCCCAATTGAAACACCGGAAGGTCCAAACATTGGACTAATCAACACCTTAGCTGTTTATGCTAAAACAAATGAATACGGATTCTTAGAAACCCCTTATCAGATTGTTAAGAAGGGCAAAGTAACAGATGAAATTATTTATGTTTCTGCTATTGATGAAATTGCTCATACAATCGCGCAAGCAAATGCGACAGTAAATGACAAAGGTCAGTTACAAGATGATCTAATTTCATGTCGCCATAAGAATGAATTTGTATTAGTTGATTCTGGCGAAGTAACGCTAATTGATATTGACTCTAAACAAATCTCTTCGGTTGCAGCATCTTTGATTCCATTCTTAGAGCATGATGATGCTAACCGTGCATTGATGGGTTCAAACATGCAACGTCAAGCAGTGCCAACACTACGTGCTGAAAAGCCATTAGTTGGAACGGGCATTGAGCGCGTTGTTGCGACAGATTCTCGTGTTTGTGTCACTGCAAAACACGCAGGTGTTGTTGAGGCTGTTGATGCGTCACGTATTGTAATTCGCGTTGACTCTAAGCAAGCTAAAGCGGGTGAATTAGGTGTTGATATTTATAATCTAACTAAGTATTCACGTTCAAACCAAAATACTTGTATTAATCAAAAACCATTGGTTAAAGTAGGCGACAAAATTGCTGAAAGTGATGTTCTTGCTGACGGCCCTTCAACTGACCTTGGTGAGTTAGCATTGGGTCAAAACATGAAGATTGCTTTTATGCCGTGGAATGGTTACAACTTTGAGGATTCTATTCTAATCTCAGAGAAAGTTATTAAGGATGATCGTTACACAACGATTCATATTGAAGAATTAACCGCTTATTCTCGTGACACTAAATTAGGTCCAGAAGAAATTACAGCTGACATTCCGAATGTTAGTGAATCTGCGCTTGCCAAGCTAGATGAAGTGGGTGTGGTTTATGTAGGTGCACGAGTTAAGGGTGGTGACATTCTTGTTGGTAAAGTAACGCCAAAGAGCGAAACTGTGCTATCTCCAGAAGAGAAGTTATTACGCGCAATCTTTGGTGAAAAGGCTAATAACGTTAAAGATTCATCATTAAGAATTGGCGCTTCTAAATCAGGTGTAGTCATCGATGTTCAAGTATTTACGCGTGATCGTGTAGAAAAAGATTCAAGAGCGTTAAGTATTGATGCGGATCGTTTAGAAAAAGTTAAGAAAGATATTGATGATGAGTTCGGCATTATTGATGGTGATATCTTCCGTCGTATTCGATTGAAGCTTTCTGGCAACGTGATTACAAAGGCTGTTGGCGATATTAAAGCTGGTGAAAAACTGAATGCCAAGTTGATGAAAAAACTTGACAATAAAGACATTGCTAAAATCAAAGTTGAAGATGCTGCTATCAATAAAGAAGTTGCAGTATTGGTTAAACAAGCTAAAGCCAAGCAAGTTGAATTTGACAAGTTCTTAGAAGAAGAAAAATCTAAGATTAGCGAAGGTGCAGAATTACCACCAGGCGTTATGAAGATGGTTAAAGTTTATGTGGCAACGCGTAAAACGCTTCAAGTTGGTGATAAGATGGCTGGACGTCATGGTAACAAAGGTGTTATCTCACGTGTTTCTCCAGTTGAAGACATGCCTTACTTAGAGGATGGTTCAACGGTTGATGTTGTACTAAATCCACTAGGTGTTCCATCTCGAATGAATGTTGGACAGGTGCTTGAGGTTCATTTAGGCTATGCAGCAAAAGGCTTAGGCTATAAGATTGCAGCAATGCTTGATGAAAAGCGTACTGAAATGGTTGCTGAAATTAGAGCGTTCCTAGACAAGGTATATAACTCATACGGCAAACAAGAAGATTTTAGTGCATTTAGCGACGAAGAGATTATTGAATTAGCTAAAAACCTAAGAGAAGGTGTGCCAATGGCAACTCCAGTATTTGATGGTATTAAAGAAGATGATATTAAGTCTCTACTTAAGCTTGCTGATCTTCCAGAATCAGGCCAAGAACAATTATACGATGGCCGTACAGGTGATGCGTTTGATCGCCCAGTAACGGTTGGTTACATGCACATGCTTAAACTTAACCACTTGGTTGACGATAAGATGCATGCTCGTTCTACAGGTCCTTACTCATTAGTAACGCAACAACCATTAAGTGGTAAAGCACAGTTTGGTGGACAGCGATTTGGTGAGATGGAAGTGTGGGCATTAGAAGCTTACGGTGCAGCACATACATTGCGTGAAATGTTAACGGTTAAATCAGATGACGTTGCTGGTCGTGCAAAGATGTACAAGAGTATTGTTGATGGTAAAAACATCACAGAGTCTGTTATGCCAGAGTCGTTTAATGTACTAATCAAAGAGATTAGATCATTAGGTATCGACGTTGAGCTTGAGCAACACTAATTAGGAGAATACAGTGAAAGATTTATTAGCTATATTAAAGCAAGAAAATAAAGAGCAAGATTTTGATGCAATTAGAGTTGGCCTAGCTTCTCCTGAGAAGATTCGTTCATGGTCATATGGTGAGGTTAAAAAACCTGAAACTATTAACTACCGTACATTCAAACCTGAAAGAGAAGGTTTATTCTGTGCGAAAGTATTCGGTCCAATGAAAGACTTTGAGTGTTTATGTGGTAAATACAAGCGCATGAAATTCCGCAATGTTGTCTGTGAGAAGTGTGGTGTTGAAGTTACCTTTTCTAAGGTACGTCGTGAGCGTATGGGTCACATCGAATTAGCAGCGCCTGTTGCACATATTTGGTACCTTAAGTCTCTACCTTCACGTCTAGGTCTATTAATGGATATGACGCTTAAGGATATTGAGCGTGTTTTATATTTTGAAGCATTTTTAGTAACAGATCCTGGTTCGACACCGTTAGTACACAAGCAGTTATTAACTGAAGAAATGTATTTTGATGCGCTTGACGAATATGGCGATGATGAGTTTGAAGCTAAGATGGGTGCAGAAGCAATCCAAGATGTATTGGCAGATATGCAGCTTGAAAAAGAAGCGGCAAACTTACGTGAAGATAGTCTTAACACTAAATCTCAAACTAAGCTTAAGAAGTACAACAAGCGTCTTAAATTAATCGATTCATTAATCAAATCAGGCAACAAACCTGAGTGGATGATTCTAAAAGTATTGCCAATTCTTCCGCCAGATCTACGTCCATTAGTGCCGTTAGATGGTGGTCGTTTTGCAACCTCTGATTTGAATGATTTATACCGTCGTGTCATTAACCGTAATAATCGTTTAGCGCGTTTATTAGAGCTTGATGCACCAGAGATTATTGTTCGTAATGAAAAGCGTATGCTGCAAGAAGCGGTAGATTCATTAATCGATAACGGTCGTCGTGGCCGTGCGGTGATGGGTAATAATCGTCGCCCTCTGAAGTCTATCTCAGACATGATCAAAGGTAAGCAAGGTCGTTTCCGTCAAAACTTACTAGGTAAGCGTGTTGACTATTCTGGCCGTTCGGTGATCGTTTGTGGTCCATACCTTAAATTACACCAGTGTGGTTTACCAAAGAAAATGGCATTAGAATTATTCAAGCCATTTATCTATAACCGTCTTCAAGCTAAAGGCTTGGCATCTACAATTAAAGCTGCTAAGAAAATGGTTGAAGCTGAATTACCAGAAGTATGGGACATCTTAGAAAAGGTAGTGCATCAGCACCCAGTTCTATTAAACCGTGCACCAACACTTCACCGTTTAGGCATTCAAGCGTTTGAACCATTACTAATTGAAGGTAAGGCGATTCAATTGCATCCATTAGTTTGTGGCGCATTTAACGCTGACTTTGACGGCGATCAAATGGCGGTACACGTACCATTATCTGAAGAAGCTCAGTTAGAAGCAAGAACATTAATGCTTGCATCAAACAATGTATTACACCTAGCATCAGGCGATCCAATTATCGTACCTTCTCAAGACGTAATCTTGGGCTTGTACTACATGACGCGTGATAAGATTAATCAAAAAGGTGAAGGCATGGTGTTTACATCACCTTCTGAAGCTTTGAATGCTTATGAAGCTGGCCATGTAACACTGCATGCAAATATCAAATTACGAATCCAAGATTACGTTAAAAACGAAGCAGGAAAATTCGAGCCGAGTTCTAAGCGTATTGTAGATACAACAGTGGGCCGTGCAATTTTCTCAAGAATTCTACCAAACGGCTTATCGTTTGATTTAATTAATGAGGCAATTTCTAAAAAGGTTGTGTCTAATTTAATTCATGTTTGTTACCGTATGCAGGAATTAAAAGAAACAGTTATGTTTGCTGACCAAATGATGTACATGGGCTTCCAATACTCAACTAAATCAGGTATTTCTTTCTGTTCAAATGACATGACCATTCCAGATTCTAAAGCTGGCATGATCGATGATGCAGAAGCACAAGTTAAAGATATTCAAGATCAGTTCTCTAAAGGTGTTGTTACAGATGGCGAACGCTACAATAAAGTGATCGATATTTGGTCTCGTACCTCTGAAAAAGTTGCGAAAGCAATGATGGATGAAATTGGTTTTGAAGATTTTGAAACTAAAGACGGAAAAACTGAAAAACTAGCCTCATTTAATTCGGTATACATGATGGCTGATTCTGGTGCTCGTGGTTCACCTGCACAGATGAGACAGCTTGCAGGTATGCGTGGTTTGATGGCGAAGCCAGATGGCTCAATTATTGAAACACCAATTACTTCAAACTTCCGTGAAGGCTTGAATAACATGCAATACTTTATTTCTACTCACGGTGCTCGTAAAGGTCTAGCCGATACAGCACTTAAAACGGCTAACTCAGGTTACTTGACGCGTCGTTTGGTAGATGTTGGACAAGATCTAGTTATTACTGAAGAGGATTGCGGTACTGAAAATGGTATGATGATGAAATCTGTTATTAACGGCGGTAATATTGTGCAAACATTAGGTGCAGCGGTATTAGGTCGCGTGGTTGCTGAAGATGTGTTAATTCCAGATACGTACGATATCTTTGTGCCAAAAGGTCATTTGATCACATTGGATAACTCAGACAAAATTAACGAATTAGGCATTGAGTCAATTAAGATTCGATCTACAATTACTTGTGACACTCGCCAAGGTGTTTGTGCCAGTTGTTATGGTAACGACATGGCTCGTGGCCATAAGATTGGTGTTGGTGAAGCAGTTGGTGTTATTGCGGCACAATCAATTGGTGAGCCGGGTACGCAGTTAACAATGCGTACATTCCACATTGGTGGTGCAGCATCTGCATCAACTGCAGTGAGCAGTATTAACGTAAACGTTGATGGTACAGCACACTTTGAAAACCTTAAGGCAATTAAAAATGCTAACAACGATCTAGTAATTATTTCTAGAACTGCTGTTGTAACTATTAGAAACACTAAAGGTCAAGATGTAGAGCGCTACAAGATTCCGTATGGTGCAATTGTTCATGTTCAAGAAGGTGGTAAAGTTACTGCAAAAGAAAAAATTGCAGACTGGGATCCGCATACACATCCAATTATTACAGAGCAATCTGGCCGAGTTGTATTTGTTGATTTTGAAGAAGGCATCACGGTTAACAGAAACACTGATCCATTAACAGGCTTAACATTCTTTGAAATGATTGCTGAAGAAGAAAGATCTGCTGCAGCGAAAGGCTTAAAGCCGATGATTAAGATGGTTGAAGAGGGTAATTCTGAAATTATATTGTCAACGCATTACTTACCTTCAATGGTTAAGATTCATTTAGAAGATTCTCAAGTAATTTCTGCAGGTGAAGTGCTTGCTAAGATTCCTAAAGACCAATCTAAGACAAGTGATATTACCGGTGGTTTGCCACGTGTTGCTGATTTATTTGAAGCACGTAAAGCTAAAGATCATTCAATTCTTGCAGAAGAGACGGGTGTTATTAGCTTTGGTAGTCCAACTAAGAGTAAGGATCGTTTGATCATTACATCTACTGATGGCGAAGCTACTGAAATGATGATCCATAAATGGCGTCAAATTAACGTTTTTGACGGTGAAACTGTTGAAAAGGGTGATGTAATTTCTGATGGACCGTCTAATCCGCATGATATCTTGCGCTTATTGGGTGTTGAGAAATTAGCAAATTATGTGGTTAAAGAGGTTCAGGATGTTTATCGCCTACAAGGTGTAAATATTTCTGACAAGCACATTGAAGTTATCGTTAAGCAAATGCTTCGTAAAGTTGAAGTGCTTGATGTAGGTGATTCTAGTTTTGTAAATGGCGAAACAGCTGAATATGTAAGAGTGATTGAAGCAAATAAGCAATTAACTGCTCAAGGTAAGAGTCTGATAACTTACCAGCGCTTACTAATGGGTATTACTAAAGCTTCATTAGCAACTGAATCATTCATCTCAGCCGCTTCTTTCCAGGAGACAACTCGAGTGTTAACTGAAGCGTCTACAACAGGTCGTGTGGATACACTACAAGGCTTAAAAGAGAATGTAATTGTTGGTCGTTTGATTCCAGCAGGAACAGGCTTTAAGTACCATCAGCAGAAACGTGCTAAACGTGCTGAAACGATGGTTCAAGCTGCAGATGCAGAAATGGCATTAGCAGCAGAGCTAAGTGAAGCGGAGGAAGCTTCAGAGTAATTCTAAGCTTCTAGTCAAACTAAAACCGCATCATTTTATGATGCGGTTTTTTTATGGACAGCTATATACTACCGTGGACTTTTAGGGGTGTTCTTGTATCTAAAAATCCGTTAAAATGCGCTTATGAACAAAACAAGTTTTAACGCCTATGTTGATCAAGGCTACAACCACATTCCAGTATTCAGAGAAGTTGTTCTTGATACAGATACTGCTTTAGGTTTATATCTAAAGCTTGCTAATGATACTTATAGCTATTTATTCGAGTCAGTACAAGGTGGTGAAAAATGGGGTCGATACTCCATGATTGGTTTGCATGCTCAAACAGTTATTAAAGTCTTTGATTATAAAATTCAAATTGAGCAAGACTCGAATGTGGTCGAGCGCTTTCTAGTTGAAGATCCACTTACTTGGATTGAAGAGTATCAGCAGAATTTTAAAGTGCCAGAAATCAGTGATTTGCCAGAGTTTAATGGTGGTTTGGTTGGATACTTTGGCTATGAAATTGTTCGCTATATAGAGCCAAAACTTAAAAACATTAACCTTAAAGATGAACTAAATATTGCCGATATCTTGCTAATGGTATCAAACGATTTAGTAGTGTTTGATAATCTAGCCAATAAGGCCTTTTTATTAACGCATATTAATCCTGAAACGCATAGCTATGAGCAAGCCCTTCAGCGTCTTGATGAGATAGAGGCTCAAATTGATAAGCCGTTAGTAAAAGAGGTTTATCAGTCAGATCATTTAAAAACGGATGATTTTAAATCAAGTTTTGGTGAGAAAAATTATAAACAGGTGGTTGAGCGCATACAGCAATATATTGTTGCAGGTGACGTTATGCAGGTGGTACCGTCACAACGTCTTAGTGCGCCCTATAAAGCACCTTCAGTCGAACTATATCGCCAGCTGAGAAGGCTTAATCCCTCCCCGTACATGTACTATCTTAATTTGGGCGATGTTGATATTATTGGATCTTCACCAGAAATTCTTACGCGAGTAGATTCAAATAGGCGTGCAACTGTTCGTCCAATTGCAGGTACCCGTACACGAGGAAAAGATGCGGCGCAAGACTTGGCACTTGAAAAAGAATTGCTAGCGGATAAAAAAGAAATAGCCGAGCACCTAATGCTGATTGATTTAGGCCGGAACGATCTCGGGCGTATCGCAAAAACAGGTAGTGTTAAGTTAACCGATAAAATGTTTGTTGAGCGCTATTCCCATGTAATGCATATTGTCTCCAATGTTGAATGCGATCTAAAAGAAGAGGTTAGTGCCATGGATGTACTCAAGGCAACTTTTCCTGCTGGCACATTAAGTGGCGCACCGAAAGTACGTGCTATGGAAATTATTAATGAAGTTGAGTCGCTCAAACGTAATATTTATTCGGGTGCTATTGGCTACTTATCTTGGCATGGTTGTATGGATATGGCAATTGCTATTCGTACTGCTGTGGTTAAGGATGAAGTGCTGTACGTGCAAGCAGGTGCAGGTATTGTGCATGATTCAGTGCCCCAATCTGAATGGGACGAAACCATGCATAAGGCTCAAGCGCTAATAAAGGCGGCAGAGCAAGCCTAATAGCTAAAAATACTAATCTATATTAGTGTTTTATAAAAGTGTTGCATTAAAATTAATATACGGTTATCATGAATCTCTTAGTAAGGTTAGTTCCTTACGTGGGGATTGTTATTTTTTATATAAAGAGGAGAGAAACATGAAGAAAACCATTTCTTCTATCTCAGCGGTAGCCGCTTTAGCAGCATTATTTATAATGCCGCTTGAAGCTGGTGCCAAAGAGATGACGGGCGAAGAGGTCACTTTCGGTCGTAAATTAGGCAACTGTCTAGCATGCCATATGATTCCAGGTGGAAATCTACCAGGAAATATCGGTCCACCATTGCTTGCAATGAAAGCAAGATTTCCAGATAAGGCTGTTTTAAGAGCTCAAATTTGGGATCCGACAGTTTTAAATCCAAATTCAATCATGCCTCCATTCGGCAAGCATCAAGCGCTAACTGAAAAGCAGATTGATCAGATTACAGATTACATTTATTCTAAATAAGGAGAAAAAGATGAAAAGAAGATTATTTCTAAAAAGTGCAATGGCAGGTTCTGCAGTTGCAACGGCAGTAGGCGCAGGCTTACTAACGCCAACAATGGTATTTGCAAACTCTGCAGACTTTAAAGCTGTATCTGATGCAGCAGGTGCTTCATCTGCTGGTGCAGGTAAAGGTTCATTTAAATTCAAAGCGCCTAAGATCGCTGAGAACGGTGCAGTTGTACCAATGACGGTAGATGCTTCTAAGATGGATGGTGTGACTAACATCTCTTTCTTTGTTGTAAATAACTCAACACCTTTAGCGGCGTCGTTTAACTTATCAGGTGCTGCTGCCGGTTATGTTTCTACTCGTATCAAGATGGGTAAAACTTCTCCAGTAGAGGCTTTAGTAACTGCTGGCGGTACAACAACTAAAGTTGCTCAAGAAGTTAAAGTAACGATTGGCGGCTGTGGCGGTTAATTCGGTAACGAATCATAATAATTAGGAGAATATATAATGGGAAAAATTAAATTAAAGCCAAAGGCTAGAAAAGGTGTTATCGGTATTAAGGCGCTTATTAAGCACCCTATGGAAACTGGACAACGTAAAAAGAAAGGTAAGTTAGTACCTGCAAACCACATCACTCACATGACTGTTTCGCATAATGGTAATGTTGTGGTGGATGCTGATATTGGCGCTACTATTTCTAAAGATCCATACTTTAAGTTTAATGTTGCTGGCGCTAAAGGTGACACAATCGAGCTTACTTATAAAGATAACAATGGTAAGACAGGTTCTGCGACTGCTAAGTCTAAGTAACTTTTATCTATTGAGGAGAGAACAATGAAAAAACTAATAACTGCAGTAGTCAGTTTAGGTTTGATGGTTGGCGCCACATCTGCAATTGCAGATATGGAGTCTGATCGCAAAGCCCTTGTTGGCCACTTTAAGTCAATTCTTCCAAATGTTGAATTTGCAGACTACACTAATGGCGTATATGCTGTTGATGAAGGCTCAAGAGAGCAATTTGAAGAAATTTTAGATGGTATTCCACCGTATGAAGATGCTGTTGAAAAAGGCGGCGCAGAGTACTTAAAATATGGTCTTAACAAGTGTGCTGCACTTGCAGATCCAGCGGCAGCCCGTGTAAAGCATCCATACTTTGATGAAAAATCTCAACAAGTGGTAACACTTGAGGGTGAAATCAAGAGATGTTATAACGAGCAAACTGGTAAGAAACTAGGCTCTAGTAAAGGCAAGATTGCCCGCATTAGTGCATGGATTTCTGATCAAGCAGCTGGTCAAAAGATCAATGTAATTGTTGAGTCTGCTGGTGCAAAAGCTGCATACGCTAAAGGTAAGGCGACTTTCTACGCTAAGCGTGGCCAGTTTAATATGTCTTGTGCAGATTGTCATGTTTACAACGCATCTAAAAAGGCACGTGCTGATATCTTATCACCTGCGCTAGGTCATACGACACACATACCAATGTATCGTGCGAAGTGGTCTGGAATGGGTACACTGCACCGTCGTTATGGTGGTTGTTATAAAAACATGCGTGCTAAGCCGTTAAAGGCTCAAACTGAAACTTACCGTAACATGGAGTTCTTCCATCAAGCGATGAGCAATGGTCTTGAGATCACTGACGCTCGTTACAGAAAATAATAGGAGAATAAAGATGAAAAAATTATTAATAATCGCTTTATCAGTATTCGCTTTAACAGCTCAGGCTGATTTTCTAGACGGACCGCATAACTGGAATAACGGATCATCTGATTCATTCAAGTCAGCTATTAAAGCTGCTGAAACTGGCTACAAAGCCAATTTAGCAGTAGACATGGCTTGGCGTGATACAGGTAAGATGATTAAAGAAGCTAAAAAACTACATGCTGCAGGTAAAACTGCTGCTGCAGTGGCTTTAGCTAACAAAGCTCACACTCAAACAGTTAACGCTACGGCGCAAACTCCTTTGGCTATGAGTGCAGGTCCTCTTTTCTAACGAAAAGAAAATTTGCTAAAAAATACCCCTTCATTGGGGTATTTTTTCGTCTATTGAAAATAATAAGTAATAAAATTAGTTATTATTAAAATTTTCCAAATATTTATAAATCAGGATTTTTTAGTGTATTTATAGCTCTAAAAGTGGCTTAAAAGTATGTTTTTGAGTTAAATTTATCGCTAATTATGACTCATATTAATAATTTCCAATATTTTTAAAATAAAATTTATTTGCCAAAAGTAAGTGAATTGAGACTTGTAAAATGAATGGATAATTAATTCTTCTACAAAGTGATTTTATTAAATTTATATGTCTGAGTTAGGTTTTTGTCATCTACATTGTCAAAGTGAATTTTCAGTAATTAATTCACTGGTGCATATTCCAAAATTAATCGACAAAGCGGTTGAATTAGGTATGAGTAGTATTGCACTAACTGATGAATCTAATTTATACGCAGCAGTAAAATTTTATCAAAAGGCTACAGCTGCCAATATCAAGCCTATCTTTGGTGTGCGAATAAATATTCGCAATGAAGAGGGTGAGTTTCATTCAGCTTTATTGTTATGTCAAAATCATCAAGGTTATTTAAACCTTTCTGAATTAATTTCGCTATCTTATATGCAGGGTCAATCTGTTGAAGGTGTAAGTATTAGCGAAGATCAATTGCGCAAGTATAACCAAGGCTTGTTGTTGATTGCTACGCCGGTATATAGTGATGTGGCTAAATGTCTTTTGTCGAATCAGTTGCCAGAGGCCAAACAAAAATCTCAATTTTGGCAGGGTATATTTTCTGATCGCTATTATCTAGCTGTACAGCGAACCTCTAGAGAGCATGATGAGCGGCATTTACACTTGTGTATTAATTTAGCGCTAGAATTAGATATTGCAGTTATTGCCACTAACGATGTCCAGTTTATTAATCAAACTGATTTTGATGCACATGAGGCGCGTGTTTGTATCACTCAAGGGGGTTTGTTGGATGATTTTCGACGCACTCGACATTTTTCCGATCAACAGTATTTAAAGTCACCTAAGCAAATGCATGAGTTGTTTTCTGACTTGCCTGAAATTTTGCAAAATACTCAGCAAGTTGCACAACGATGTAATCTTCATTTTGAATTGCATAAGAAAAATTATCTGCCAGATTTTCCAATTCCAGAAGGTTTGAGTATTTCTGAATTTTTCACATTGGAATCAGAGCAAGGTCTAAATTTCCGCTTACAGAATTTAGATATTGATCGTAATGAGTATGATGTTCGCCTTAAGTTTGAGCTTGATGTGATTATTCAGATGGACTTCCCAGGTTACTTTTTAATTGTGGCAGACTTTATTAAATGGTCTCGAGAGAATGATATTCCAGTTGGCCCTGGCCGTGGCTCTGGTGCTGGTTCATTGGTGGCTTATGTGCTAGGGATTACTAATGTTGATCCGATTAAGCATGAATTATTATTTGAGCGATTTTTGAATCCTGAGCGTGTTTCAATGCCAGATTTTGATATCGATTTTTGCACTGACAGGCGTGATGAAGTAATTGACTACGTGGCCAAAAAATATGGCCGTGAAAAAGTATCTCAAATTATCACCTATGGCACTATGGCAGCCAAAGGCGTGGTGCGAGATGTTGGTCGTGTATCGGGCCATCCTTATGGCTTTAGTGACAAAATCTCCAAGCTGATTCCGAATGATCTAAAGATGACACTCTCTAAAGCATTAATGCCTGATTCTGAAGGTGGCTCTTCAGATTTATTAGCGCGCTATGAATCTGAAGAAGCGGTGACTGATTTAATGAATCTGTCTAAAAAACTCGAAGGTGTGGTTCGAAATGTTGGAACGCATGCTGGCGGTGTTGTTATTGCTCCGAGTAAGATTAGTGATTTTTGCCCAGTTTATAAAGGCTCTGGTGAAGACGATGGCGTTGTTTCACAATTCGATAAAGATGATGTAGAGGCAGTAGGCCTGGTTAAGTTTGATTTCTTAGGATTATCTAACTTAACGGTTATTCACAAAGCTATCAAAATGATTGAAGCTAAAGGGTTGAGTGATGAAAAAATTGACCTTGATGCTTTGCCATTAGATGATGAAAAAGTTTATGAGCTTTTGCAACGTTGTGATACTACTGGTATTTTCCAGCTGGAATCTGATGGTATGCGAAGTTATTTAAAGAAATTACAAGCTGATAATTTTGAAGATATTGTTGCGATGCTGGCACTTTATCGTCCGGGTCCGTTAGATGCCGGCATGGTAGATGACTATATCGATGTAAAGCATGGCGCCCAAGTTAAGTACCCACACCCAATGCTTAAAGAAATTCTTGAGCCGACAAACGGTGTGTTTTTATACCAAGAGCAAGTAATGAAATCAGCCCAAGTTATGGCGGGTTATTCATTGGGTGGTGCGGATTTATTGCGCCGAGCCATGGGTAAAAAGAAAGTTGAAGAGATGGATCGTCAGCGTAGCGTGTTTGTTGAGGGTGCGGCTGAAAAAAACATTGATGAAAAAAAGGCCAATGAAATTTTCGACCTAATTGATAAATTCTCAGGCTATGGTTTTAATAAATCACATTCGGTGGCTTATGCTTATGTGTCTTATCATACTGCTTGGTTAAAGTCTCATTATCCTGCACCATTTATGGCGGCAGTATTATCGGGCATGATGGATGATACTGACCGTGTTTCATTTACGGTGGGAGAGATTCGTCAAATGGGGCTAAAAGTTAACGGCCCTAATGTTTGTCTATCTGATTATCAATTTAGCATTGCCGATGATCGTACGGTTATTTATGGACTTGGCGCTATTAAAGGTGTGGGTGAGGCACTGGTTGAGCGACTTATGATCGAACGTGAAGCTAATGGCGTGTTTAAAGATTTGTTTGATTTTTGTGTTAGAATCCAAAAGCGCTATTTGAATAGGCGCGCAATGGAGGCCTTGGTTTATAGTGGTGCATTCGATGTATTTGGTATCGATAGGGCGAGTTTAATTAAAACATACCCTGTTGCCGTTAAACAAGCTGAACAACGACAGAATGATCATTCTAGTGGTCAGAGTGGTTTGTTTGCTGAAGTTGCCGAGCACGTAGAATATGAAGTGCATTACATGAATGCGCCTGAATTATCCTTTAGACAGAGACTGCAGTTTGAAAAAATGGTGATGGGTTATTATTTTTATAATCATCCGACAGATGAATATAAGGCTGATGTCAAGCATATTAGTGCCACACTACCAAGTCAAATACAATTTAGAAATAATAAAGAAGTACGCGTTCTAGCATTGATTTCTGAACTGCGCTATATGCCTACACGCAAAGGTGGTCAAATTGCCATTGTCAGTATTGAAGATGGGAAAATATCATTAAATGCAGTGGTGTTTACCAAGGTACTAGGTTCGGTGAGTGACAAGCTTATTGTTGACGATGTCGTGGTTATTTCTGGAAAAATTCAACGAGATGATTACCGCGATGGCTGGCAAGTTATTGTTGATAAAATTGAGAATATCAACGACGTTAAAATGAATTATGCTAAGGGTTTTGAGATTAGACTCGATGCACAGCAACAATCAATTTTTCCTAAAATAGGCGAATTGTTACAAGCGCATAAAGGCACCTGCCCGGTGAAAATTTCTTATAACACAAAACGCTTAAAAGGCAGTATTCCGTTAAGTAAAGATCTTAAAGTTAATCCTGATCAAGCGTTGGTAGAAGCAATTAATGCGCTAACAAAATCTCAATCTAGCAAGATTCATTACCACTAGAAAATTACTCACACTGTCGCCAATAATAGCGCTTCTGAGCTTGCCGATAATGAGTAATGGTTATTTCTTGGCTTAATGTCACATCAATTTGACCAGAGCAATTAGTATTCGATATAACTATATTGTGCGCCTTATATCGATTGATGACAATTTTGGCAGGGTGGTTGAATCGATTTTTGTAGCCGCTTGAGATAATTACCAGTTCAGGTGCTACAGTGGCTAAAAATAACTCACTAGAAGAGGTTTTACTACCATGATGTGGGCTGATTAATACATCTGCCTTAAGTTGTTTCCCCCAAATGTTGACTAAATGCTGTTCGGCTTTCTTTTCGATATCACCTGTTAATATTATTGAGTGTTTTGAGGTGGAAATTTTAAGCACACAAGAGGCATTGTTGCCATTGAAATCATGAGTAGTATTCAGCATTTGAAAATCAACCCCATCCCATTTCCAGGACGGCTTGGTTTTGCATAGATTTGAATTAGTTGAAATCTTTTCAGGCACAGAGCTAATAATTTGCTTGACTGATATTTTTTTCAAAAGACTATCAAGCCCGCCTATATGATCATTATCACCATGAGAGATGATTAATAAATCAATAGCATTAATTTGTTGAGTTTGTAGATAAGGCACAATGACCGCCTCACCCATATTAAAGCCAGAGCGATAGCGCGCACCTGTGTCAAACATCAATACATGATTTTTGGTGCGAACAACCTGAGCAAGCCCCTGACCTACATCTAATGTGGCAATCATAACTTCACCTTGCTTGAGCTGTTGATGAGGTTGAAACAAAGCCGCAATAGCTAAAATTAGCGCGACCTGTCGGAGTTTGAGAGCACTGGGTAGCAAGCCAATCAATATGGAAATAATAAGTAACACCAGTGCACTAACTGATATCGGCGTGTATTGCCACTGGTTAAATTCAAAAGATTGTAAATAATGTAGAAAAATCGATAAATAAACTAGAGATTGGTTAGCCACTGAAAAAATAAATTCACTTAACAGGTCTAGTTGGGCATAGCTTAAGATAATGCCAAGCAATGAAAAAGGTGTTGTAATAAAGCTGAAGACAGGAATGGCAATGATATTGGCAATGGGTGAAAAAATAGATCCTGAAGAGAAAAACCAAGCGATTAATGGTATGGTGGATAAGCTAATAAGTAGTTGAATGTATAAAAGACGAAACAACCAATGCTTGTCTTGATGTTGTTTGACACCATAAATAATAATTGCCACGACATAAAAAGACAACCAAAACCCAACGCTAAAAACACTTAGTGGGTTTGACACAAGAACCAATAATAGCGCACTACCGTACAATTGCCAACTATTATGATTTCGACGCAAGATGATCGATAAGAAAACCACGCTTGCCATGATAAATGCTCGTTGCGTGGGGATTGAAAACCCAGCAATTAGTGCATAACTAAAGGCGCTAAACAATCCAAAATAAGCGCCAATAACTGATGCAGGTAGTTTAAGTGTACAAGTCCTACATTGGCGCCATAAAAAACTAGAGAATAAAAATATAAACCCTGAAATTAAACCAATATGTAATCCAGAAATAACACTTAGATGTGTGGTGTTAGTGGATTTGAATAACTCCCAATGATCATTGTTAACCAGTGATCTATCGCCAATAATCAAAGCATTAATCACACCCATAAATTCTAACTGTGAGATTGAATCAACTAATCGTTTCTGAACTTTATGTCGAATTAAGTCAATCGAAAGGCCTGTATTTGGCGCTAAAAGTTGGTTTGAATCACTTCTTTTGACATAGCCAGTGGCATCAAATTGTTTAAAAAATAACCACTTTTCGTAATCAAAGCCACCTTCATTTTGGTAACTATTGTTGTGTTTTATTTTGATTAGAAACTTCCATTGATCGCCACTATGGATTTTTACTCTAGATTTTTCATACCAAGATAGTTTAAGTTTGGCCTTAAAAGGAGAAGAAGCTTTAAAAATAAATTGGGTTTTATTGTTACCAACTTTGGGAATATCTTCAATAGTGCCTATAACGTTAATAGTCGTATTGAAGAACTTTTCATCAATATTGACTTGTAACGCTTGATTGGAAAATAGTCCCATCCAGACAAAACCAAGCATAAAAATCACTAAGTTTATTGCAATGGATTTTTGACGCCTAAAAGTGACTAAAACAGCTAACAATAAGGCAAAAAACAAACTTATTTCAAATATTGATAATGATAGGGTGTTTTTAGTTGAAAACACCATGATTCCGAGCAAAAAATTAAGGGCAAAAAATAGCATAATTAAGGCTTAATAATTCAAAAAATTAACACTTGTTAAATTACAGTTTAACGATCGTCTAATAGTTCGTGAAACCCTTGGTTTAACACGTGAAACACGCATAGTTTTCCTCAGTTATGTGTTTACGAGTGTTAATGAAAGTTTTCTAATATTATGGCTTTATCTATAAAATTATAACTCATTGATTTTTAATTAAAAAAAACAACTGATTAGTTTTTATTCAAAACCATAAGAAAGACCAATACATCAACGTTTTTGATACATTTAATAGAGATATTAACAGAGTTATCCACAGTTTTGTGAGTAACTCGAATGGGTGTTGATTTAACGCTGTTTTTTGGCGTTTATAAGAACTCTTTAATGAAGATTTTTAGAATGTTATCTGCAATCTTTATTTTGCTGTTTTTAGCGATATTTTGTTGCTGATTTTGACTGATGAAAATCACTTGATTTTCATCAGAATTAAAGCCAATTTCATCACTAGAAACATCATTTAGAATAATGACGTCAGAAGCCTTGTTTTTTAGCTTAATTTGGGCATTTTCCAGGGTATTTTGCGTCTCTGCTGCAAAGCCAATACACAAGGGTTTTTTGTTGAGTTTGCAAACATCTGCCAAAATGTCTTTATTAGGGGTTAACTCTAAAACTAGATTATCCGAAGATTTTTTAACCTTTTGATTGCTTGGATTTTTTACCTTGTAATCGCTTACTGCAGCAACTGCAATAAAAATTTGCTGTTGATTGATATGACTCATGACAGATTCATGCATTTGATCTGCACTGAGTGTTTGGATGTTAAGCGCCTTGTCATTTAGTGGAATACTGATATTTGCATAAACACAAGTAACTTTAGCGCCCATCTCTATACAGCGATCAACCAGAGCCATACCCATTTTTCCACTAGAGTGATTGGAAATGTACCTCACAGGGTCGATTGGCTCTATTGTGGCACCAAGAGTAATCAAAATATTTTTACCGCTTAATTGGGTGGTTTCGAATTGATTGGCAACTTGATTGGCAATATCACTGGATTCTGGCAATCGTCCAAGGCCAGTATCTCCACAAGCCTGCACGCCTGATTCTGGTTGGATAATGGATGCTTGGCGTGATATTATAATGTCTAAATTAGTTTGCAATGCATTTGCTTGGTACATTTGCTGATTCATTGCTGGCGCAATCATTAGCTTAGCAGTACTAGCCAAAATGACACTGGTCAGTAAGTCACAAGCTTTACCATTGGCAATATTGGCAATGGTGTTGGCACTTGCTGGTGCTATTAAAATTAAATCAGCCCACTTGGCGAGCTCAATGTGTCCCATGGATAATTCAGCGTCTTTATCCCATAAGTTATTGTGAACTTTGTTTTTAGAAATGGCCTGAAGTGATAATTCAGTGATAAATTTAGCGCCACCAGTAGTAAGAATAATACGCACTTCAGCGCCGAGATCTTGCAATCGTCTAACAATATCGGGTGATTTGTAGGCAGATATAGAGCCGCTAACACCCAGTATGATTCGTTTATTGGTAAGGCTACTCATGATTTGATTGTAGCAGTAATGCGTATGTCGTTGCCAACCATGCGTAAATCACTAATGTTGAGTTCTATTTTTTCATTCATATGGTCAATCGGAAGCTGCATCATTGAATTGGCGCTGCTGCCCATCAGTACAGGTGCGGTATAAATAACAAACTCATCGATCAGTTGGTTTTTAATCATAGCGCCAATTAAGCCTGGGCCAGCCTCTAATAAGATTGAGTTAATGCCTTGATCGCCAAGTTGCTGCAAAATATTGGTTAAATCAAGCTTGCCATTATTATCTGTTTGGGTGTTGTTAGTGTTGAACACTTGAGTAGGTGCATCACTTGAAAAAATATTTAGCGCACTATTAGTAATTTGATTCTTGCCATCAATCACAACTCGCAATGGTGAAAAATCGACACTTTGTTGGCGTAATGTCATTGATGGGTTGTCTGTAATTACTGTGCCTGATCCAGTCATGATAGCTTGATGACTGGCTCTAAGATTTTGCACATCTTTTCTGGCACTTTCGCCAGTTATCCACTTGCTTTCGCCAGAACTCATAGAGGTTTTTCCATCTAGACTCATGGCGATTTTACAAGTCACAAAAGGATGTTTAGTTTTCATGCGCTTAATAAAGCCGCGATTAAGGCTGATGGCTTGTTCTTTCAATAATCCAATTTTTACATTAATGCCAGCAGCCTCAAGCATAGCTGCGCCTTGTCCAGCCACTAAAGGATTTGGGTCGAGTGTGGCGATAATAACATTGGTAGCACCTGAATCAATAATTGCTTGAGCGCAGGGTGGTGTTTTTCCTTGATGCGAACAAGGCTCTAAAGTAACGTACAAAGTGGCATCATGTGCCTGATGGTTAATCTGATTTAAGGCATTGATTTCAGCGTGTACTTCGCCATAAGTTTGATGATAACCTTGAGCGATTATTTTTCCATTTTTTTCAATCACACAGCCAACCATAGGATTGGCGCCAACACCATGTATTCCTTGGTGTGCAAGCTTAAGTGCCAAGCCCATATTTTGAGTGTCATTTATAGAAAAAGATGCCGCCATATTTCAGATATAATTAGTGGTTAATTAATTGCATTTTACCTAGGAGAAACAACATGGATGAACAGAAAAAACAAGCACTTAAGGTGGCTTTAGCACAGATTGACAAACAGTTTGGCAAGGGTTCAGTTATGTTCTTGGGTGACGAAGGTGCACAGACAGATATCGAGGCTGTTTCTACCGGTAGTTTAAGTTTGGATATTGCTTTGGGTATTGGTGGCCTACCAAAAGGCAGGGTGATTGAAATTTATGGCCCAGAATCTTCAGGAAAAACAACCCTGACACTACATGTTATTGCTGAGATGCAAAAGCTTGGCGGTACTGCTGCATTTATTGATGCTGAGCATGCACTAGATCCGCAATATGCTAAACGCTTAGGTGTTGATACTGATGAGCTTTTAATTTCTCAACCTGATACGGGCGAACAGGCGTTGGAAATTACCGATATGCTAGTACGTTCGGGCAGTGTTGATATTATTGTTATTGATTCGGTTGCTGCATTAACACCAAAAGCAGAAATTGAAGGTGAAATGGGTGCATCGCACATGGGCTTGCAAGCTAGATTAATGTCACAAGCGCTAAGAAAGTTAACCTCAAATATTAAGAAAACTAACACCATGGTAATCTTTATTAATCAATTACGTATGAAGATTGGCGTTATGTTTGGTAACCCAGAAACCACAACAGGTGGTAACGCACTAAAGTTCTACGCTTCAGTGCGTCTTGATATTCGTCGTATTGGCGCAATCAAGAAAGGTGATGAAATTCTAGGTAATGAGACACGCGTAAAAGTATTAAAAAATAAAGTCGCACCTCCTTTCAAGCAAGCTGAATTCCAGATTCTATACAACCAAGGTATTTCTCGTGAAAGTGAAATTATTGATTTGGGTGTTAAGCATGGCTTTGTTGAAAAAGCAGGTGCTTGGTATAGTGTTGAAGGTGTTCGAATTGGCCAAGGTAAAGACAACTCACGTGATTACTTGATTGAGCATAAGGAATTAAGCCAAAGTATTGAGGCTAAAATTCGTGAAAAGCTCATGAGTGACAGTGACGACGCCAAATAAGAAAAAATGTTATGCAGCTGCAATGCGACTGCTGGTCAGGCGCGAGCATTCGGTTTTTGAGTTAAGACAAAAGCTTACTATCAAAGAATTCGATGAGGATGATATTGAATCGTCGATCGATACCTTGATAGAGAAAAACTATCAAAGTGATGTGCGATTTTCAGCTGATTTTATTCAAATGCGTTTTAATCAGGGCAAAGGTCCAATTAAGATTATCGTTGAGTTAAAACAGCGCGGTATTGATCAGTTTGATTTATCAGGCTATGATTTTTATACATTAGCACGTAATATACGCGAACGTAAATTTGGTAAACAAGTGCCAATCGACTTTAAAGAAAAAGCCAAACAGCAGCGTTTTTTACAATCAAGAGGATTTAATTTTGAGCACATCAGTGAATCATTTAAAACCGCATAAATTGCTGTCCATGCGTTCGCCACTGTATATTAAGTATCCGAATGGGGAGGTGCGTGTTATTGAAAATCTATTTCAACATCCTCAAGGAGTATTGTATTTTGAACTTTTCTGGGAAAAAGATCCGACTTATAGTATTCATTTGATTGAAGGTGAGATAACTGGAGATGGCCCTTGGAAAGTAGGTGATTGCTCGTTTCATATTTTAGGGTGTAATCATACGCATCCACAAATGTGTGAAATGCACTCCTTTTGGCAGCAAGAGTTATTGCAAAATCCAGGCAAATTTCGAGGTAATGAAATTGTAGAAATTGCACTTGAAAAAGGCGCTATCGTGCCAGAAGATCACCCAATGAACGATGCGCGGTACTAATAAGTTAACTCAAGCTTACGATTTTAAAACTCAAGATATGAAGGTTTTAAGGAAGTTGTTGCCATATTTATTGGCAATGCGTACCCGTGTTATTTTTGCTACATTGTTTTTGATCGCTGCCAAGTTAGCCAATGTTGCTGTTCCAGTTGTTCTCAAAGGAATTGTCGATACGTTAGATCAGACAAATGCAGTGCTGATTTTGCCATTAGGTTTGTTATTTGCATATGGACTGTTAAGACTGTCTAGCTCATTATTTAACGAGCTAAGAGATGCTATTTTTGCCAAGGTTCGCTATCATGCTATGCATCTTATTGCATTGGGTGTGTTCAAGCACTTACATACACTTGATTTATCTTTTCATTTAGATCGACGTATTGGTGGTATTACTCGAGACATTGATCGTGGCACGCAAAGTGTTTCTACATTATTGAGTATTTTTGTATTTAATATCTTGCCATCATTCTTTGAAATTTGCTTGGTTATTGGCCTGCTTTGGATTAATTACGATGTATTTTTTGCCGGAATTTCATTGGCAACTGTGGTGTTTTATATTGGCTTAACGCTTGCGATTACCACTTGGCGCATGAAGTATCGTTATCAAATGAATGACATGCAGTCAGAGGCAAATACAAATGCGGTGGATAGTTTAATTAACTACGAAACGGTTAAGTATTTTAACCGTGAAGATTTTGAAGTTAAGCGTTATGAAAACACCATGACGCGCTGGGAAGATGTCGCTACTAAAAGTTTCACTTCAATGACAGCGCTTAATTTTGTTCAAGGTGCTGTGATTGCAGTGGGTGTAACCATGGTATTGATTATGGCGGCTGAAGGGGTGGTAGATCAGCAGTTAAGTCTTGGTGACATGATTATGATTCAGGCATTGTTATTGCAGTTATTTATTCCCTTAGGTTCATTGGGTATTGTTTATCGACAAATTAAACATAATTTTATCGACATGAATAATATGTTTAATTTACTTGATAAAAAGCCCAAAATTAGTAATGATAAAAATGCACCTTTACTTAAAGTTAAGCAAGGAAAGATTGAATTTAAAAATATTACTTTTGCATATTCTGGAAAAAACCCAGTATTAAAAAACATTAGTTTTGATATTAATCCAGGTCAAAAAGTTGCTATTGTTGGTGCTTCAGGCTCGGGTAAATCTACCTTGGCTAAATTACTATTTAGGTTTTATGATATTGAGTCTGGTGAAATTCTAATTGATGGCCAAAATATCAAACACTTAGATTTAAATTCAGTGCAAAAATCTATGGGTGTCGTGCCTCAGGATACGGTCATGTTTAACGAAAGCATCTATTACAACATCGCTTACGGTAAAGAAAATGCCACTGAAATAGAAGTAAAAAATGCCGCTAAGTTAGCTTTTATCGATGAGTTTATTGAGCAATTACCACAAGGCTATGACTCACTCGTAGGTGAGCGCGGGCTTAAATTATCAGGTGGTGAAAAACAACGCTTAGCGATAGCTCGAGTACTACTTAAAAATCCACCAATTTTGATTTTTGATGAAGCTACTTCAGCGCTTGATTCTTATTCTGAGCAGATGGTACAAGATGCTTTAAATTCACTCAGCCAAAAGCATACAACGTTAGTTATTGCGCATCGATTATCTACCATTGTGGATAGTGATAAAATCATCGTCCTTGGTAATGGAGGCATTCAGGAGAGTGGCTCACATGATGAGTTGTTAAAAGCTAAAGGCGAATATGCCAAACTTTGGAAATTACAAATCGAAACCCAGAATTCTGAATAACCAATACTATTAAAACAAACATGAAATTTGAACTAAAAAATACAGATAACAAGGCTCGTCGTGGCACCATGGTTTTTGAGCGTGGAGAAGTGCAAACACCCGCTTTTATGCCGGTAGGTACTTACGGCACAGTTAAGGCCATGACACCTGAAGAGGTGATCGACCTAGGTGCACAGATCATCTTAGGTAATACTTTTCATTTAGCCATTACACCAGGCACAGACGTAATCGAAGCACATGGTGATTTGCATAATTTTATGCATTGGCAAGGTCCAATATTGACAGACTCTGGTGGTTTTCAGGTGTTTAGTTTGGGCGCTATGCGAAAAATTAGCGAAGAGGGGGTTGAATTTCAATCGCCTAAAAATGGTGATAAAATTTTTATGGGCCCTGAAGAGTCCTTGCAGATTCAGCATAAATTAGGCTCAGATATTGTTATGATTTTTGATGAATGCACGCCTTATCCTGCTGACAAGTCAACTGCTGATCAGTCAATGCAGCTCTCACTTCGTTGGGCAAAACGCTCAAAATCTGAACATACTAAGCTCAACAATCCTAACGCCTTATTTGGTATTGTGCAGGGCGGCATGTTTAAAGAATTACGCCAAGAATCTGCTAAAGCATTGATTGAAATCGGCTTTGATGGTTATGCCATTGGTGGTCTTAGTGTTGGCGAGCCAAAAGAAGAAATGATTAAAGTATTGGATTATCTGCCAAGTCAGCTTCCCGCTGACAAACCGCGATATTTAATGGGCGTAGGCACGCCGAGTGATTTGGTAGAGGCGGTTGAGCGTGGTATAGATATGTTTGATTGTGTTATGCCAACTCGAAATGCACGTAATGGCTATTTGTTTACTTCCGTGGGCATTGTGAAAATTCGAAATGCCCAATATAGACTTGATGTTTCAACTTTGGATGAACGTTGTGGTTGCTATACTTGCCAAAACTATACTAAGTCTTATTTGCATCATTTGCAACGTAAGAATGAAATTTTAAGTGCAAGATTGAATACCATTCATAATTTATATTATTATCAAGATTTGATGTCGCAGATGCGTCAAGCTATTGAAGATAATAAATTTTCAGAATTCAAACAAGATTTTTATCAGCTTCAGAATACTTAATCATGAGTCAAAATTTATTGTTTTTTGTTGATGAGGGTGGCTTTGAAGACTTTACCCCAATGTTTGTCGAGCAAGGATTTAAGGTTGATTTTGAAGATTCTCAGCGTAAGGCAACAAAGTTGGCTAAGAAAAATAACTATCAAGTACTAGTGGCAGAGTTTAGTCATAATCCTGAATTTAGAGATAGAGTGAGCAACATTGAGTCTTTACTCGCAACTTTAGAAGGTAACTCACCTCAAGCCAAAATCGTGATTTTATATGATGAGCTTAACCAGCCTCAGCTGGATCAATTAAAAGCTCGATATAGAATGGATGTAATGCTAAAATTTCCTATTGATGAAGCATTGTTGCGTCAAGCGATTGGCTAGTTGCTTGCTTGTTAAAGTAAACATCAAGCACTTGACGCGCTAATGGCGCTGCTTTTGAGCTACCACTACCTGCATTTTCAACAATAATGGCAATGGCAATCTGAGGGTTTTCAATCGGCGCAAAGCCAGTAAAGAGTGCATGATCACGTAGCTTTTCTTCATACTTTTCAGCAATGTATTGCTCTTCAGCATCCAAGCCAAAAACTTGGGCGGTTCCTGTTTTTCCAGCTAAGGTATAGGTCAAGCCTTTGTTAAGTTTTCTAGCTGTGCCTTTGGGTGCATAAATGGTCATTTTCATGCCATCAATAACATCTTCCCAGTTGTGAATATCTTTAATGGGTATTTGTTTACTGTGCTTGTTATCTATTGCCACAATCGAGCTTCCTGGAGTTTGAGTGGCTCTAAGTAGTGTTGGCTGAAATATCTGGCCCTTATTGGCAAGTGCGGCGGTAGCAACGGCAAGTTGCAATGGGCTAGATGTCATAAATCCTTGACCAATACCAGCAATTAGGGTTTCGCCTCGGTACCAAGGCTCGCCTCGATTAATTTTTTTCCAAGATTTCGAGGGCATGATGCCGCCTTTTTCGCCAGGGATATCAATCCCTGTTTTACGACCAAAGTTAAACAAAACTAAATTTTTGTGTAATTGATCAATGCCCATTTTATCGGCCAAATCATAAAAGAATACATCACAAGATTGCGCAATTGAATCTTTGACATCGACATGACCATGACCAGTGCGTTTCCAGTCATTAAATTTTCGCTTGAAATTTGGAAGCTTGTAATAGCCTGGACAAAATGTTTTGCTTTTATTGGTAATAATGCCTTCTTCAAGACCCGCTAATGCAACCATAGGCTTAATGGTTGATCCAGGTGGGTAAAGCCCTTGAATGGCACGATTAAGCTGAGGGATGTCTTTAGAGGTTTGTAATAGTTTATAGTTGGCATGAGAAATACCATTAACAAACCAATTTGGATTGTAAGTTGGCGTACTAACCAAAGTTAACACCTCGCCATTGGTTACATTAACCACAACAATAGAGCCGCGCTTACCTTTAAGTACAGATTCAGCTTTTTTCTGCATGTCCAGGTCAAGACTTAAATACAAGTTCTTGCCAGAAACGGCAGGTGTAATTATTTTGGTATCGACAATACGGCCACTTACATTGCGCTCAATTTGTTTAACACCAGTTTGTCCGTGTAGAAGGGTTTCATATTGCTTTTCAATGCCAACTTTACCGACAAATAAAGTGCCTGAATAATTTTCTTTATCGTATAGTAGTGTATCTTTTTTGTTCATTCTAGAAACGTAGCCAAGTGCATGTACGCCAGAAGAATCGTGTGGATAGACACGATGAAAATACGATTCAATGTCCACACCTGGAAACTGATTGCTAACTAAAAATTCAGCTACTTTGACTTTATTTAGGTTGTACTTAATGGGAATGTTGTGGAATTGTCGAAAACGCTTTCTATTTTTGTAATAAGTTTTAATATCTTCATCGTCAATTAACCCAAACTTTTTCAGCTGAAGTAACGTTTTACTGATATTTTTAACCTTTTCAGGGGTGAGTGTGAGTTGATAGGTTAGTTCATTAGTTGCTAAAATTTGACCATTTCGATCAAAAATTTTGCCCCGATTTGGCACAATGGGCAAACTACGCATTTGATTGCCAAGCGCCTCTTCTTGATAGAAGTCATGATTTACTACTTGAAGATTGTAGATGCGTATGAGCAGTGTTGAAGCAAGCAGGAAGATGAAAATTAATGCCAGCTTTAATCGTGATGATAAAAGTGAGCTTTCAAGGTGAGGATTGCCAATACTATCCATAGCTACTGGTGTTTACATTTGCTTAGTAGGAGTCTTACAACTGGCCAAGCAATTGCACTGGTTAATGGTGACAATAACAAATAGTAATTATCATTAAAGCCATGTATTAATACATGTATTGCAAAGAAAAGGCAGAAGTAAATACTGCTAGCGAAAAATATATAAACTTGTTGAGTGCTTAAATTAGACACAAAGAAAGATTGCTTAACTTTGTTAATAAATAGACTGGCTAAAATTAATGCCAAGGCGTTTTGTCCTAGAATATCCCCTTGTAAGATATCTAATAACGTGCCTAATATTAATGCAGTAAAAAGACTGCCTCGAACTGGGAAGTAGATTAGCCAATAGCTAAACAATAAAAGCATCCAAAAGGGTGAACTATCAAGAACGGCTTCATTAAAGGGTAATGCACTAAGAATAAGTGAGAATAAGGTTATTTTGATTAAGAAAAGGTAAGGTCGTTGAGTATTCATTGTTGATCCAAAATGATGACAAACTCCAAGTTTTGAGTTTTTTGAATGGGCTCCAATACAATGCGCAAAAACGATTCATCTACATGGTGCTCAACATGAGTAACTTTTCCCAATGGATAGCCATCTGGAAATTTTCCGCCCAGAGCACTGGTGAGAAAAATATCATCAATTTGAATATCTAAATCAGATTCAATAAATTTGACCCGCGTTAGAAATTGATTTTCAGCCACACCCTGGCTAATACCCTGAATACCATTTCTAGAATTTTTAACTGGTATATGCTGAGTTGGGTCGCTTACCATTAAGATGCTAGCGTTAGTGGGCGTCACTTCGATAATTTGGCCAACAACACCATTGGCGCCTAATGCCACTTGTCCAATTTTTAAATGCTCATTACTACCTTTGTTAATGGTGATTTGTTTTTTTAATCGAGAGCGACTAACTTGTTCAATTCTAGCGGTAGTAAATGTCCTTTGTTGTAATGTGTAGCTCGACTCAAGTAAGGCATTGAGTTTTTTATTTTCTAAGATTAATGCGTCAGTTTGTTGCAGTCTAGCATGAAGCTCCAACAGTTCAGAATTTAGATTTCGTTTGTCATTTAGAAGCTGATCTTTAGAAGTGCCTTGTTCATTAATCCAGATGTAGAGTTTTCCTGGCAAGCTAACACCCATATAAATGGGTGATATTAGCGTTGCAACATTTTGCCTTAGTTGGTTTAAATAAGCAAACTTATAATCAAACAGAATTAAAAATATGGCAACAATAACTGGGATAAAAATTTTAAAAAAGTTCATTGTTTTTTATTCTGATTGGCTGACAATTTTATTTATTCGGCTGCCAAGAATCCCGTGTTGTGTTTACTGATCATATCAAGAGCAACACCACCACCACGTGCAACACATGTTAATGGATCATCAGCAATACGCACTGGTAAGTTGGTTTCTTGATTGATAAGTTTATCAAGACCATCTAATAAAGCACCACCACCCGTTAGTACTAAGCCATTTTCAGCAATATCAGAGCTTAACTCAGGTGGCGTTTTTTCTAGTGCTGTTCTTACAGAGCTAATAATAGTTTTTAGCGGCTCTTGTAATGCTTCAAGAATTTCTGTATTGGTGATTTCAAGACTAACTGGAATGCCTTTGGCAACATCTCTACCTCTGAACCCAATCTTTTTAACCGCACTGCTTTTAAAGGCTGAGCCCACTTTCTCTTTGATTTGTTCTGCCGTAGCAGGGCCAATAATGATGCCGTACTCTCTACGTACAAATCTAACAATGGTATCGTCAAATACATCTCCACCAACACGCAATGAGTCAGAGTACACAATGCCATTTAAAGACATAATGGCAATTTCTGTTGTACCACCGCCAATATCGATCACCATCGCGCCAGAAGCTTCTTCAATTGCCATACCAGCACCAAGTGCTGCAGCCATTGGCTCTTCAATTAAATATACATCACGCGCACCTGCGCCAACCGCACTTTCTTTAATAGCACGACGTTCAACTTGAGTGGCACCACAAGGAACACAAATTAGTACCTTTGGGCTGGGTGAGAAAAAACCAGAGCGCAATACTTTACGAATGAAATGTTGTAGCATTTTTTCAGTGACTTTAAAGTCAGCAATAACACCATCTTTCATTGGACGAATTGCCTCGATTGAGCCAGGTGTTCTGCCCAGCATATTTTTAGCATCTTGACCAACAGCAATAACAGTAGCCTCCATTGAGCCTCTGTCATGGCGAATGGCCACCACTGAGGGCTCGTTTAGGACGATCTGACCATCCATATAAATGAGCGTATTAGCGGTGCCTAAATCAATTGAAAGACTTCGGGCTTTGAAAAAATCAAACATAAAAATTCCTGATTAATTATTGATGAAATAAAGAGATATAATACTATAAATTATTGGCGAAAATACAACAATCCTAAAGGCGGTACAAATATGAAAATTCAGCAAGAACACGTGATTGAGAGTGTTTTCAATGCATTGCAATATATTTCGTATTACCATTCGCCTGACTTTATTCAGGCTATGACAAAAGCCCATGAAAAAGAAACGCACGATTCAGCTAAAAATGCCATTGCACAGATTTTAATTAACTCAAAAATGGCAGCATTGGGCAGGCGTCCGTTATGCCAAGATACAGGTATTGTTAATGTCTTTGTTGAAGTAGGTATGGATATTTCTTGGGAGGCGAATTTATCTTTGGATGAAATGATTAATGAAGGGGTTAGACGCGCCTTTACTTTTGAAGATAATCCACTACGCGCATCAATTGTCAAAGACCCTCTATTTTCAAGAGAAAACACCAAAGACAACACGCCGGCAGTTATTCACCATAAAGTGGTCAAAGGAAATAAGCTTAATATCATTGTTGCAGCGAAAGGTTGTGGCTCTGAAAATAAAGCTAAATTTGCCATTTTAAATCCTTCTGAAAGTGTAACCGATTGGGTGCTTGATATGATTCCGACCATGGGTGCAGGTTGGTGTCCACCCGGTGTTATCGGTATTGGTATCGGCGGTACGGCTGAAAAGGCCATGCTTATGGCAAAAGAAAGTTTACTTAATCCAATTGATATTGTCGATATTGCACAAAAAACCAACCCGACCAATATCGAAAAAATGCGACTAGAATTGTTAGAAAAAATTAACAAACTTGGTATTGGTGCTCAAGGCTTAGGTGGTTTAACCACGGTACTCGATGTGAAAATTAAAGATTACCCAACGCACGCCGCCTCTCAAACGGTTGCCATGATTCCAAATTGTGCAGCGACACGTCACCTGCATTTTTCATTGGATGGCTCAGGCGTGGCACAACTACCTAAAGTAGATATGGATATTTACCCTGATTTAGAGATGGACTATTTAGCCTATAAAAAAGTTGATTTAAACTCACTCACTCGCGAACAAATGTTTGATTGGAATATTGGTGACACTTTACTACTAACTGGCACTATTATTACTGGTCGTGATGCAGCACACGCAAGACTTAAAAAAATGCTTGATAATGGCGAAGGCCTACCTGAAGGCGTGGATTTTGATAATAAATTTATTTATTATGTTGGTCCAGTAGATGCAGTGGGTGATGAAGTGATTGGTCCTGCCGGTCCAACAACGGCCACTCGAATGGATCGATATACTGACATGATGTTTGAAAATACCAACATTCTAGGCATGATTGGTAAAGCAGAACGCGGCGAACAGACGGTTGCTAGTATTAAAAAACACAAGGCTAGCTATTTAATTGCAGTCGGCGGTGCAGCCTATTTAATTGCTAAATCTATTAAAAAAGCCAAAAAAATCGCTTTTGCAGAAATGGATATGGAAGCAATCTACGAATTTGAAGTGGAAAATATGCCAGTAACCGTAGCGGTGAATAGTGATGGAAAAAACATTCACAGCATCTTTCAAGATATCCAAGTAAAGTATAATTAGCACTTGAAGTTGGTCGGATAGTCGCTGGTGGGTTTTCTCATCAGAGGAAAGTCCGGGCTCCATAGAGCAAAGTGCTAGCTAACAGCTAGGTAGGGTGACCTAATGGAAAGTGCTGCAGAGATTTAAACCGCCTATTTCGATAGGTAAGGGTGAGAAGGTGCGGTAAGAGCGCACCGCGCGGGAGGTAACAACCGTGGCAAGGTAAACCCCACTTGGAGCAAGCTCAAATAGGCTACCATTGATGCGGCTCGCATAAGGTAGCGGGTAGAGTGCTAAAGTGTGTTGGTGACAATACACGTAGATGAATGACTATCTATTACAGAACCCGGCTTACAGACTGACTTCACCTCTTTTTTCTTCGTCTTTTTCCTTCCTACTGCGTTAAATTTTAAAAATACTCGGTCACATGGTTGAATCCATGCTCCTTCCTATTTCTAAAATTTGCCTTGTAGGTAGAAAAAAATACTCGAAAAAAACTACTTTCACTTTACTTTTTACACTCATTCAGTCATATAATTGACTTGTATTCCTTTAATTTTCTGAAGCCGCCTTACAGAAAAAAACAAAATTCTCATAAAAAATACCCAGTATAATTTTAGCTATTTTGTTGTAGAATAGACTTATGAGGGTAAATATCCAAATATTGTTTATGGGTTTTTTGGCTTTATCGGTTAATGTATTTGCCGATAAAGAGATTTTTTACATGGATGATAAAGTTACGATCTATACGGATAATACGGTTGTGCAAACGGGCAAAAAAACCGCACCTGTGTTTAAAGCATCGAGCACTTGGGTTGAAGAGGATTACTTTACTCAGCAGGAAAAATACTGCGAAGTGGATTCAATTTATTCTAAAAAACTCAAACAGAGCTTACTTAAAAACCGCTAAATCCGTACCATGCTGGAAAGATAATAATGCTGGCTAGGACGCTGACTTGTATCACAATAAAAGGCATAACCCCTTTGTAAATGTCGGTTGTTTTAATGGAAGCGGGTGCCACACCTTTGAGATAAAACAAGCTAAATCCAAACGGCGGCGTTAAGAAAGAGGCTTGTAAATTCATCGCAATTAAAATCGCAAACCATTGCATATCAATACCCAAAGATAAAGCAATCGGATAAAAAATCGGCACGATAATGAGCGATATTTCTACAAAGTCAATGAAGAATCCTAGGATAAGAATAATGAGCATTGAAATCAAAATAAAACTCATTTCTTTAGCTGGCAAACTCATTATGAATTCTTCAAGAACTGTATCACCTCCAGTATAAGTAAATACCATTGAAAATGCGGTTGCACCCACCAAAATGGCAAATACCATTGAAGTAACTTTAACCGTTTCAATGCTAGTTTCTCGCACCATATTCCAATTAAGTCGCTTGTAGATAAGTGCTAAAACCAATGAACCGACAGCACCAATAGAGGCAGATTCGGTTGGTGTAGCAATGCCAGTAAAAATCGAACCTAACACTGCAATAATCAGCGTTAATGGCGGAACGATAGCCTTAGCTACCAAGAGATATTTTTGAGCACTTGATAAATGACTGTTTTTAATATCAAAAGCAGGAGCGGCGGTTTTATCAAAATAAGCAACAATTAATACATACAAAATATAACTACTCACTAACACCAGAGATGGTATTACTGCGCTACGAAATAAATCCCCCACTGGCACACCTAATACATCCGCCAGGATGATTAAGACAATTGATGGTGGGATAATTTGCCCAAGCGTACCTGAAGCGCAAATAACACCAGTTGAAAGTGTTTTTTTGTAGTTATGCTTGAGCATAACGGGTAGTGAAATTACACCCATTGCAATCACACTTGCGCCTACTACGCCGGTTGACGCTGCAAGTAACGAGCCCACTAAGATGGTAGATACAGCCAAGCCACCCCGAATACCACCAAATAAATCTCCCATGGCTTCAAGCAGTTGCTCGGCGAGGCGAGTTTTTTGTAAAACAATACCCATAAAAATAAACAAAGGTACCGCCATTAAAATGGTATTTTGCATCACACTCATAATGCGATACGGCATAAAACCAAATAGATCAATGCCTTCAGTCAGCGTGCCGAAAATTACCGCTACACCAGCAAAAGTAAATGCCACTGGAAAGCCCACCATGAGTAACATAAGCGTTACCCCAAACATGATTAATCCAATCATGTACTTTCTCCTTTGAGGTTTTTGTAATTATCATGTGCAAAAATAAAGCCAGAAATAATCACCAAAATAAAACTCAAAGGAATAACACTCTTAATAATAAAACGGTGTGTTAATCCGCCTGGATCACCACTAATTTCACCAATCTCAAAAGCATTGAAAGAATAACCAATGCCGTAATAGGCAACTAATAAACTAATGGGTAGAATAAAAATAACAAAGCCAGTTATATTGATGAGGGCTTGTTTTTTTTGTGTAAGGTTGGCATAAAAAATATCGACTCGTACATGCGTATCACTTTGCAATGTGTATGAAATTCCGAGTAAAAAAAGCGTAGAAAATAGGTGCCATTCCATTTCCTGCAAGGCGATAGATGAATTATTAAAGACGTAACGAAGTACGACGTCAATAAAGACATTAAAGATGGTCAATAGTAACAACCCGACGGTTAGATTTTCTAGCCATCGGGTGTATATTGATCGAATCTTAGTCACTCAAAGAGTTCAAGTATGACTGATCAGAGATCTGAGTCCAAGCGCGAATATCTTTAAGATAGTTGTGTCTTGATTCAATAATCTCTTTTGACAAAGGATCTTTAGCCGCTAATTCAGCCAATAACTTCTTGTTGGCCGCTTTAAGTGCGTCAAATACTGGCTTAGGGAATGTCTTAACTTCAATGTTAGGAAAATCCTTTTTCATGGTTGCCCAGTTCTTTGCACTTTCATCATTAGAGTGTACAAACATATCGTACGCTGCATACTTCATTGAAGTAATTAGAATAGTTTGCAAGTCTTTTGGTAAAGAGTCATAAGTCTTAAGGTTAATTAAGAATTGTAATTCTGAACCAGGCTCATGCCAACCCGTGTAGTAATACGGTGCAATTTTATGAAAACCCATGCGTAAATCAAGTGAAGGACCTACCCATTCTAGTGCGTCAATCGTACCGCGATCAAGAGCGGTGTAAAGCTCACCTGCAGGGATATTAGTTGGTTTAGCGCCAACTTCTGCCATAATCTCACCAGCAAAACCTGGGATGCGAATCTTCAAACCTTGAAGATCTTCAACAGAGTTGATTTCTTTTTGGAACCACCCACCCATTTGGTTACCCGTGTTACCACCAATGATAGACTTCATGCCGTGCTTAGCATAAACCTTGTCCATTAATTCTTGACCACCACCATACTCAAACCAAGCGTGTTGCTCAGCAGCTGTCATGTCAAATGGCATTGAGGTAAAGAACAAAGTATTAATATCTTTACCTTTCCAGTAGTAAGAGCCTGAATGGCCTAAATCATACTGGCCAGACTTTACAAAATCGAAAATACCTAAAGCTGACTTGTGTTTATTTTTAGAGTCAATTTTGATCACCAAACGACCGTCAGACATTTCATTAGCCAATTGTGCGAATTTTTTAGTTGAATCACCAAAAATTGGAAAATTACTCGGCCAAGTTTCAGCCATTGTTAAAGTGTAAACTTTGTTGTCTTGTGTTGCATTTGTAGATTGGCTAGTGTCATCAGTACAGCCTGTTGCTGTAATAATGAGAGCGGCTGCTGCAAATAATTGCATCAGTTTTTTCATATTTTCTCCTCTTGAGATATGTATTATTTAACCTGCGCCAAAATGGCACGGTCGTTGGAATTATAGTCCTTGAAAGTCTGAATATTAGTAAAGTTTTTAGATAATAATTCAACAATTCTGGCTTGCTGATCATGTCCATGTTCAAGTAGTAAATACCCATCTTTCAAAAGATATTTAGGCGCTTGATCGATAATAATTCGAATATCGTTAAGACCGTCTTTTCCTGCAGTTAGGGCGCTAATTGGTTCATGAGCTAAGTCATCTAGATAAGAATCTTCATCTTCAATATAAGGCGGATTAGAGATGATTAAATTAAAATGCTTATCGGTGATTGCATCAAACCAACTGCTTTGAAAAAAGTTAATATCAGTTGTTGCATTTATTTTGGCAACCCTGAGTGCTGCTTGAGAAAAGTCTGTTGCACATAGTGTCCAGCGTGGCTTAATATCAGCCAAAGTGATGGCAATAATTCCGCTACCTGTGCCTAAATCCAATACATGACATTTTTGATTTTTACTAAATAATTCAAGACTGATATCGATCAATAGTTCAGTTTCTGGTCTAGGGATTAGAGTGTCAGGCGTTACCTTAAAATCCAAATGATAAAAACCTTTGATACCACTGATATATGAAAATGGCATGCCATCCATGCGCTGTTGAATAAAGCTCTCAACTTTTTGCTTTTCCATAAGGGTTAAACGATAATCACTATGAGTGATTAATTCGACATTGCTTTTATTTAGCGCCAAAGACAACAGTGGCGCAATATCGACTGCGCCACTGTTGAGATATTCTTGAATGGTTTTCAAAACTTATAAATTAACCGTTGTTAATCCTAAAGATTTCCAAGCATTCATGCCGCCACGGTAATATTTAATCTTAGATGCTGGGTAACCATATTTAAGCAGCGCTTTGGCTGCAGCAGGGGTTTGTCCACACCAGATGCCATTGCAATACATGATTAGCGTTTTTGCATAAGAAAAATCATACACGTCGTCTACTTGAACACCAAGCTGATCTTCCATAATTTCTATGGCTTTTTCTTTATTTTTAAATTTAGTGTAAGGAATATTAATGGCTGTTGGGATGGCACCGGTAAACACTAACCAATTAGGCGTGCGAGTATCAATGATTAGAATTGATTCATCACCAGCTGAGCGTTGTTTAACGTATTTAATCACATCAAGTTCACCAATGGTTTCAACCAAATGCGGTGTAAATGGATGCATGGATTGTATTTTTCCACGGGTTGTTTTTAGATAAAAATCAGAAATTTCATTATCTCGGTCTTGATTACGCTGTAGTTTAATTACTTTATTTTGATGATTTATGTCAACAGAAACTACACCGGGAGATATAAATACTTCTTTAGTAACTTCACCTTCAGAATACGCGTTAAGTGCCAGCGCACTTATAAATGAAACCAATAGTTTTTTCATTTTTATCTCCTTTTTTTTAAACTTTTTTCAAATCAAAATAATTTTTTAGTGCAACAATTAACCCGAGTCCGATAAAGGCGCCAGGCGGTAAGATGGCTAGTAACGTGCCTTGATAATCTTCAAATACGGTAATACTGAGTGTATCGCCAAAACTGCCCAATAGCAAAGAGGATTGATCAAATAAAGTGCCAGATCCAATTAGCTCACGCATCGCACCCAGTACGATCAGAATAACGGAAAATCCAATACCCATCATTAATCCGTCGAGTGCTGATTTTCCCCAGGTATTCTTACTAGCATAGGCTTCGGCACGTGCAAGAATGGCGCAGTTGGTTACAATCAGCGGTACAAAAATTCCCAAAATTAAATACAAATCATAGAAGTACGATTGCATTAATAATTCTACAATAGTCACAAATGAGGCAATTAACAATACAAAAATAGGAATACGCACTTCTTTACGAATCTGATTGCGAAAAATAGAGACAGTTACATTCGAAGCTACTAGTACAAAGGTTGTGGCAAGTCCCAAGCCAATCGCATTAACAATGTTATTAGTTACAGCCAGTAAAGGGCATAAACCCAACAATGCAACGAGTGCTTGGTTATTGGTCCAAAGGCCGTTTTTAATGATTTTGATGTAATCTTCCATTGCAATTGATTATATCAACAACATCAAGTGCATAGAGGTTTTAAAAGTGGTCAATTGTTAAAATTTGCGAAATTTTTAACAATACGCTGAGCTGTGTCTGGTGAGTTCGATTTTTAGCCTAATGATAAGTGTTTATCCATTAAAAAACCCCGTTAAACGGGGTTTTAAGGGGTTGTATGTTCAAAACCACTGTCAAATTAACGCATTCGCATTATTTCCGATATTTTTTATTTAAGAAAATACAATTTCATCGTTAGCGATAGCCCCTTTGATAGTGGCACCAGGTAAAAACTCGCCTGCCAAAATCTTCTGAGACAGTGGATTTTCCAACAATTGCTGAATAGTGCGTTTAAGTGGTCTTGCGCCAAACACTGGGTCATAACCTCGATCAACAATCACGTTCATAGCTTCATCATTTAAATCTAGCTTGAGATCAAGATCAGCCAATCTAGATTTTAAAATTTCAATTTGTATTTTAGCAATACTAGCGATTTGATCTTTGCCAAGGCTATTGAAAGTCACGATTTCATCGATACGATTTACAAATTCTGGTCGGAAGTGCTCGCCAACTAATTTAATCAATTCAGTTGTCATATCTTTACCAGGATTCTCCTGAATAAGATGCGATCCGAGGTTTGAGGTCATGATAATCACGGTATTCTTAAAATCAACCGTGCGACCTTGGCCATCGGTGAGGCGACCATCATCAAGCACTTGCAGGAGAATATTAAAGACATCTGGATGTGCCTTTTCAACTTCATCTAGCAAAATAATTGAATACGGCTTGCGTCGCACTGCTTCGGTTAATACGCCGCCTTGCTCGTAACCCACGTAGCCTGGAGGTGCACCGATTAATCTTGATACTGAGTGTTTTTCCATAAATTCACTCATATCAACACGCACAATGGCTTGTTCAGTGTCAAACAAAAAGTCAGCCAATGCTTTGGTTAGCTCGGTTTTACCCACGCCCGTAGGACCCATGAATAAAAACGAGCCATCGGGGCGATTGGGATCAGACAAGCCTGCACGCGAACGACGCACTGCATCAGCAATAACTTTGACAGCTTTATCTTGTCCAACTAAACGCTTCTGAATAATAGATTCCATTTTCAGGAGCTTGTCTTTCTCGCCCTCCATCATTTTGTCTACTGGGATTCCAGTCCAGCGTGCAACGATTTCAGCAATTTCATCTTCGGTTACTTTATTACGTAATAGGGTCATTTCCTCGTTGTCAGCAGATTCTGCTTGGGTGATTTTTGCCTCAAGTTCAGGTATTTTTCCGTATTGAAGTTCACTCATTTTTGCCAAATCATTGTTGCGTGAAGCGGCTTCAAGTGCAGCTTTAACTTGCTCTAGTTCTTCTTTTAAGTGTTGAGCACCTTGAACTTGAGATTTTTCTTTTTTCCAAATCTCTTCAAGATCGGCGTATTCTTTTTCAAGTTCTTTGATTACCGATACCAGCTCTTTAAAACGCTCTTTAGAGGCTTTGTCTTTTTCTTTTTTAAGTGCCATGCGTTCAATTTTAAGCTGTACCAGTTTACGATCAAGTTTGTCCATTGATTCAGGTTTTGAATCAATTTCCATACGAATTTGTGAAGCTGCTTCATCAATTAGATCAATGGCTTTATCGGGTAATTGTCTATCAGTAATATAACGAGTAGAGTAATTAACGGCGGCAATAATAGCTGGATCGGTAATCTCAACACCATGATGCACTTCGTATTTTTCTTTAAGTCCACGCAAAATGGCTACCGTATCTTCTTGTGTCGGCTCATCGACCAACACCTTTTGGAATCGACGCTCAAGTGCTGAATCTTTTTCAATATATTGGCGGTATTCGTCTAACGTCGTAGCACCCATACAGTGTAAGTCACCTCGTGCAAGTGCTGGTTTAAGCATGTTTCCTGCATCCATTGCACCATCACCGCCACCAGCGCCAACCATGGTGTGAATTTCATCAATAAATAGAATGACTTGCCCTTGTTCGGCTTCAAGCTCTTTTAATACAGCTTTAAGGCGCTCTTCAAATTCACCCTTGTATTTAGCACCTGCTACCAATGAAGCCATATCTAGTGACAATACGCGCTTACTTTTAATACCTTCAGGCACTTCATTATTAATAATGCGCTGAGCTAAGCCTTCGGCAATGGCAGTTTTGCCCACACCTGGCTCACCAATTAGCACTGGATTGTTTTTAGTACGACGTTGCAAGACTTGAATGGCACGACGAATTTCACCATCACGACCAATAACTGGATCGAGCTTGCCATCAATGGCCATTTGGGTTAAGTCAGTGGTGTATTTATTTAACGCTTCGCGTTGTGTTTCTGCATTTTGTTCGTTCACGTTTTGTCCTCCTCTAAGGGTGTCAATAGCTTTTACTAGTGTCTGCTTATTTGCACCTAAATTTTTTAATAATTTTGTGGTTGTGTCATTACCCTCAATAATTGCCAATAAAAACAGCTCAGTAGATAGGTAGCTATCCCCTTTATCGGCTGCTATTTTTTCAGCCGAGGTTAATAGGCGTAATAAGCTTTGAGAAATACCAATATCACTATTGGGATTATTCACAACTGCTAGGTTTTGTATCTCTAAATCAACTTGAGTCTTTAGCGTAGCTGTTTCCACCTTAATAGCTGTTAAGGCATTACTGACACTAGAGCCGTTATCATTAAGCATGGCACTTAGAACATGAAGCCCTTCAATTGCACTATTGTTATGGCTAATTGCGATTGACTGTGCTGAGCTTAAGTCTTGTTGAAATTGAGAGGTTAATTTTTCAATATTCATCGATTTGTTTGTTGTTTTGTTTAAGTTACACCCTATCTATGGGATGATTAACGATTATTCAAGGTCCAAAATAAAATATTATGTTAAATTTAGTTTTGTTCGAACCCGAAATTCCTAATAACACTGGTAGTCTTATTCGCTTGAGTGCCAATATGGGTGCGAGTTTGCACCTGATTAAACCCTTTGGTTTTGAGATTACGGACAAGCGCCTAAGAAGAGCGGGGCTTGATTATAAAGAATTGGCAAAAGTGACTGAGTATGAGAATTTTGAAGATTATTTAGCAAAGGCAAACCCAGAGCGTTTGTTTGCAGTGAGTTCAAAAGTAGCTAAAAATTATTCTAAAGTTAAATATCAGATGGGTGATTCATTTTTATTTGGCCCTGAAACCAGAGGACTACCACAAGAAATATTAGATAAATATCCAGGTATAACACTACCCATGCAAGCAGGCTCGCGCAGTTTAAATTTGTCAAATTGCGTCTCAATTGTGGCTTATGAAGCGTGGCGACAAATTGGTTTTAGAGGTGCTGTTAATGCTTAAATTTATAATTTTAATGCTATTTTCATCAATGGCTAATGCCAATAGTTGTGTGGTGTTGTTGTACCATAATTTTTCAAATTCCACGCCAAAATCAACCAGTATTAGTCCCAAATTATTTGAACAACATTTGCAATATCTACAAAAAATAAGTTCCATGTGTTGTCTTTAAAAACTATGTTGAGTCAATTAAAACAGCAATCTTTGCCTGATAAATGTGTGGTTTTAACAGCGGATGATGCCTATCAATCAATCGCACAAAATGCCTATCCACTTTTAAAAAAATATCAAATGTCGATGAGTGTTTTTGTGTCTAGCGACTCGGTTGATGGTAAATATAAGGCAATGATGAATTGGCAACAAATGCGCGATATTCAGGGGGATATTATGCAATTTTATAATCACAGTGTTGGGCATACTCATTTTGTAAATTTAGACAAAACCAATATTGACCAACAAATTCAACAGGCGCAAAAAAGACTTAAAAATGAGCTTAATGTTGATGCTAAAATTTTAGCTTATCCTTATGGAAAGGCAAATTTAGCAACCTTTAAACAAGTTAAAGAATTGGGTTATGTGGCTTTTGGGTAACAATCTGGCGTGGTTTCAAATGCCAGTAATTTACAAAAATTGCCACGCTTTCCTATGGCGACAAATTATGCTAAGATGTCAAGTTTTAAAATTAAAGTCAACAGTTTGGCGATGCCGATTAAAGAAAATAATGTCAATCTAGTATTTGTTCAAAATCCACCCACATTAACGTTAGATTTTAAAAAACCACTGAATAAACATCAAAAAGCCAATCTACAGTGTTTTGCTAGTGGCGGGGTGAATATGGTTTGGAAAAGTAGGCGAAAAGTTGAGATAACTGCCAAGAAAAAACTAACCAAACGCCGTAGTAAATATAATTGCACCATGCCCAGTGGGAAAAAAGGAAGGTTTTATTGGTATAGTATTCAGTGGGTTGATCTTAAAAAACCTGAGTAAGTTGATAAGCATTATTAAAATCTTTAATGCTAAGTGGTTTTTTACCAGCTAGTTGAACAGTCTTTAAACTTAAAGCACCATCAGTGGTTGCCACAACGCATAAACCTTTACTGTATTCAATCACTTCTCCTGGCTTTGCGCCATAGGCAAGGTCTATGACGGAAGCAGATAAAATACGCAATACTTTGTTGTCAAATTTATTGCTAACAGCGTTTGCTTGGGCGATCGGGTAGGGGTTGAACGCCCTAATCTGTTGATTGATTTCTACCGCTGATTGCGACCAATCTATCCAAGCCTCTTCTTTACTGAGTTTTTTGGCGTAAGTAATGCCCGCTTCATCTTGAATAGTTGGGGTTAATTGATCAATATTGTCAAGCGCTTCAACAATGCCTTGCGCACCCAAAATAGCCAATTTATCATGTAAGGTTTGCGCGCTATCAGTGTCAGTAATGCCACAGATTTTTTCTAATAGAATGTCGCCAGTATCTAGTCCTTTGTTCATTTGCATAATACCGATACCTGTTTGTTTGTCACCGGAAATAATAGCTCTCTGAATAGGGGCGGCACCGCGCCAACGTGGTAGTAATGAAGCGTGGATATTAAGACAACCGTATTTGGGTGTTTGTAACACTTCAACGGGCAGAATTTGGCCATAAGCCACCACCACCATGACTTCAGCATCAAGGCTGGCTAACTGTTTTTGAGTGTCAGTATCTCGCAGACTTTCAGGTTGAAAAACCTGCAGGCTAAGCTCTAATGCTTTTTCTTTAACAGGGCAGGCTGTTAATACTCGACCACGACCTTTGGGACGGTCTGGCTGCGTATAGACGCCAACAATATCATGCCCAGCTTGATGTAGCGCCTCAAGCACGCCAACTGAAAAATCAGGCGTTCCTGCAAAAATAAGCTTCATTATTTCAGTTTATTTCTAGCAGTTTGAATGGCTTGTTTAACTTGATTAGGTGATGTTGCGCCTAAATGATCTCGTGCAGCGAGCGAACCTTCTAAAGAAAGTACCTTGAATACATCGTTTTCAATGCGATCATCAAAGGCTTGAAGCTCTTCTAAGCTTAGCTCTGATAAATCTTTTTGATGCTCAATGCCGTAAGATACTGACTTACCCACCACTTCGTGCGCATCTCTAAAGGCCAAGCCCTTGTTAACCAAATAGTCAGCTAAATCTGTAGCCGTGGTATAGCCTTTTTTGGTTGAGTTGTACATGGTGTCACGCTGCGTTTCAATGGTTGGCACCATGTCAGCAAACACGCGCAAACAGGCTTTAAGTGTATCAACCGTATCAAATAACGGCTCTTTGTCTTCTTGATTGTCTTTATTGTAAGCCAAAGGTTGTGATTTCATAATGGTCAGCATAGAGGTTAGGTTGCCGTACACGCGACCAGTTTTGCCACGTACCAACTCCGGCACATCTGGGTTTTTCTTTTGTGGCATGATTGATGAGCCAGTGCAAAAACTATCCGGCAATTCGATGAAGTGGAACTGTGCACTTGACCACAAGATTAGCTCTTCTGAAAAGCGTGATAGATGCATCATAATAACGCTTGCAGCTGATAAAAATTCAATGGCAAAATCTCGATCACTAACGCCATCTAAAGAGTTTAAGCAAATGCGATCAAAACCTAATAGTTCTGCAGTGCGCTCACGGTTAATTGGGTAAGTAGTGCCTGCTAAAGCAGCAGAGCCCAATGGCATAGAATTCATACGCTTGCGACAATCAACCAGGCGCTCAGCGTCGCGCGTTAGCATTTCAAAATAGGCCATCATGTGATGACCAAAGCTAACAGGTTGTGCCGCTTGCAAGTGGGTAAAGCCAGGCATGATAGTGCTCGTTTCCTTTTCAGCCAAGTCAAGCAAGGCCAATTGTAAACGGTTAATTTCAGCAAGAATATCACCAACTTGATCACGTAAATATAGGCGAATATCTGTTGCCACTTGATCATTACGAGAGCGCCCTGTATGCAATTTTTTGCCTGCATTGCCAATCAGCCTGGTTAGGCGTGATTCGATGTTCATATGTACATCTTCTAACGTAACAGACCATTCAAATTCTCCAGCATCGATCTCTACTAAAATTTGGTCTAACCCCGTTAGGATTTGATCTTTCTCATCTTCGGTTAATAAGCCCACTTCTTGCAGCATAATCGCATGCGCTCGAGAGCCGGCAATATCATAAGGCGCTAGAATTTTGTCAAAAAAGACAGAAGCACCAAAGATTTTGACGAATTCGTCAGTGGGTTGGTTAAAACGTCCACCCCAAGATTGGTTAGTTTGTTCACTCATAATTTTGCCTTCATTTTATTAATTAGTTTGTCAGTCGCGGAATCGATTAATTCGTCTAAATCCGTCCAGTAATAGTCTTCGTTGGTAACGCCAATCATTTTTTCCAGTGTAATGCCATATTGATCAACCAGTAATACGGTTGGAAAAAAACTAATGACGTTATTCAAAGAAAACTCATTGTGAGATACTTCTTCGTTGTAAAAATTGTTCAGCTCATTAAAGCTATTGGCGTTAATATGGCGAATGATAATTTTTTTCTGGTATTCATCCATGTCGGCCATTGGGCCAATAACATCTTCTTTAACTTTTTTGCAATATCCACAATTAGGAATGGAAAACATTATTAAAATAGGAGTTTGATTTTTCCAGACTTTTTGTGAATCGGTAAAGAAGTTTTTTGCAGGCGGCAGAGTTAATTCTTGCGCTAAAGCAAAATTTGACAAAAAGACGCTGATTAATAGATAAAATCTAAACATTAGCACTATTTTAATACAAACTCCTTGAAACATGAATAAAACCCTCAAAATTGCAACTCGAAAATCTCCATTGGCACTTTGGCAAGCAGAACACGTTAAAGCTAGGCTGGAAGCGCACCATCCTCAACTTGAGGTGGCTTTAGTAAAGATGATGACTAAAGGAGATCAAATTTTAAACTCTCCTTTGTCAAAAATTGGTGGAAAAGGCTTGTTTATTAAAGAGTTAGAAATTGGCATGATGGAGGGTGAGGCGGATATTGCAGTGCATTCTATGAAAGATGTGCCTTATGAGATTCCACCAGGATTTGAGCTTGGCGCAATTTTAAAGCGTGAAAATCCATTTGATGCTTTTGTTTCTAATAATTTTGACAGTATTAATGATTTGCCACAAGGCGCTAAAGTGGGCACTTGTTCAATGCGACGAATTGTTCAGCTTAAGGCTAGACGTCCAGATTTAGAGATTTTGGACCTACGTGGTAATGTTAATACCCGACTTAAAAAATTAGATGATGGTGAATATGATGCTATTATTCTGGCATGTGCAGGGCTTATTCGCCTTAAGTTTGAAGATAGAATTAAGCAAGAAATACCAGCAATTGATTCTTTACCGGCAGTCGGTCAAGGTGCAGTAGGCATTGAAATTCGTCAGGATGACAAAGAAATTTTAGAATTAATTAAGCCGTTAATTGATGAGCAAACTACTTATAGAGTGAGTGCTGAGCGCGCAATGAATGCACGTTTAGAAGGCGGTTGTTCGGTGCCAATTGCAGGTTATGCAACCATTGATAATGAGCAAATTACCTTAACGGGATTAGTGGGTAATGTTGATTTTGGTGTTATCTTGAAACATCAAGTAATGGGCCCGGTGAATGAGGCTGAATTGTTAGGAGCAACTTTAGCTGACAAGCTCATTGAGATGGGTGCTAAAGACATACTAAACATTTAATAATGATTCATTCAGAGATCTTAAAGCAATTACCAGATTGGTCAATTGTTAATCAAAAACTTCATAGAAGATTTGAATGTCAAGATTTTGTTCAAGCTTTTGAGTTTATGAGTCAAGTGGCTATAGTTGCGGAAAAAATGAACCATCATCCTGAATGGTCAAATGTTTATAAGCTTGTTGATGTTGATTTAACAACCCATTCCCAGGGTTGTATTAGCGAGTTAGATCTTGAGCTTGCTGAGAAAATGAATGTAATTTTTAAGAAAATATCCAAATAAAGGAAGCCTTATGTTGAAATTTATCGAAAATAATTTTTTTCTAATTGTACGACGCATTGGCCTGTTGTTTGCACTACTGTCGTTAGCCTTGATTGTTTTTTTAGGTGTGTTTGGTTATGAAAAAATATCCAGCAGAGCGACTGATCAAATCAATACCCCAGTGATTGAGTTGGCTAAATATCAAAATCCTATTAGTTTAAGCTTACAGAGTAATTTTAATCAGCCAGAATTAGCGATTGAATCTCAGTCAGTTTTTAGTAAAGAATTTGATCAGCAAGTTGAGCATATCATGACTAATTTACAATCATTGCCTAAAGGGGTAATTGATCAATCTGACCTTCAATTTAAAATTAAGGTGATGATTAAAATCAAGGCCAGTAATTATTCACAAGCACTTAAGTTGAGTTATGTTGAGTCACTAGCAACACTGACTAGGCAGTTGGTTAATGTGGGCGGCGACCAAGTAAATATTGATGATTTTCTACATTGGCATGATCAAGAATTTGCCCAACAGGTAGATCATCAAGCGCAGCAAAATTTAATGAAAATGGGTTCTGCTAGGGTAGATCAAATGACAGGCTTTATTTCTTTATTAATGGCTGCTGTGGCACTTGGATTTTTCATCATGTTTGTGATGATGCTGGCCATGCTTCGTATTGAAAAAAATACACGCAAATAATCTATGAAAGCAATTGGCTATAACGGCAGTGAGTTTGTTGAGTTTGATAAGCAGATTAACACACCTCAGGGTCAAGATTTATTGGTAGAGGTTAAAGCAATTTCTATTAACCCGATTGATAGTAAAGTTAAACAAACGGTTGTTAAAGGTAGTAAAGCTAAAATTTTAGGCTTTGATTGTGCCGGCATTGTGCAAGCTGTTGGTGACAAGGTAAATTTGTTTAACGTCGATGATGAGGTTTATTATGCGGGTGACATTAGTCGTGATGGATCCAACACTACACATCAATTAGTGGACGATCGAATTGTAGCACTCAAGCCAACAACGCTTGATTTTGCTCAGGCTGCCGCCTTGCCGCTTACTAGTATTACTGCTTGGGAATCGTTATTTGATCGGTTGAAAATCACTTTAAAAGATAAGGAAAAAACTTTATTATTGATTGGTGCAGCAGGTGGTGTGGGTTCAATGGCGATTCAGCTTGCCAAGCAAATAATTGGTATGAATGTTATTACTACAGCTTCACGGCCAGAATCAAAAAGATGGTGTGAAGAATTGGGCGCTGATGTTGTACTAAAGCATCAAAATCTAGCTGAGCAATTCAAACAGCAGTCATTGATAAATCCAGACTATATTTTATGCATGGGTGTGCCTGATGATTACTTCAAAGATATGCTTGAAGTAATCTAGCCTCAAGGTAGTATTTGCTTGCTAACCAATACGTAAGAAGCTTATGATCTTAATTTACTTAAGACTAAAAGCATCACCTTAGTTTGGGAGATGATGTTCACACGCTCTATGTTTGAAACAGAAGACATGATTGCACAACATCAGCTATTAGACGAAGTTACGCTACTGATTGATCAAAAACGCATCATCTCAATAATGAAGCAACAACTTAAGCCAATTACATTAAAAACCATCACCCAATCACATCAACTAATTGAACAAGGTAATGCGATTGGAAAAATAGTTATTAGCAATGCTTGGTAGCTAGCAGTAGCCACTAAGTATTCAAAGTAATAGTGCTACGAATTATATTAGAACAGACCGATATAGTAAAATGAAATATTCAGATGGTATTAATCGATAAAATAGATTGTTATTCAATAATTAACAATGGCTTTGGTGAAAAATGATTGGTAGCATTTCTTGAATTAGGTATTGTTTTAATGGTTCCTGAAATTGGTGAAGTGATACGGTACTTTTCTAGCTCGATTTTCTGAATTTGTATGGTTAAGTTATGCGCATCAAGTTCACGTTTTTTCTCATCAAAAGTGATTTTGGCAATATCCACATCACGATGAGAGGCCACCATGCGATCGTATAGTTCTTGCGTTTGGTTGAATTCACGCTCGGCATCATCAAAAGCTTGTTGTTTAATTTTTTGGATTACTTGCAAATGTTGTAGTTTGAGTGTGGCCTGTCTATTATCAAGCTTAACCAGAATATCACCAGGTTTTACAGCTTCACCAACTGCTTTTATCTCAATAATATTGGCACTTACTTGAGGGTAAATATCTAACGCTAAAACTGTGCTTGATAGCAATATCCCAGCAGTTAAATAATGGTTAAATTTCATAATTTTTTCCAATGAGGTGATGCAATTGTTTAAGGGTGATAACGTAGTTAAATTCATTTTCAGCTAGTTTTCGTTCGCTGTCGGTGATGTTAACCATGGCATGGCCAATATCGCTTTTAATTTCCATTTCATAATTGGCACGCGCTTTTTCTAAATAAAGGTCTCGGTAGTCAAGCTCAATCAGTAGCGCTTTATGAATTTGTCTTAATGATTTAAGCGCTAAATAATAATCAAGTGCTGTTGCTTCTATTGTTTGCTGATATTGCTCAATTTCAAGTTGTTTTTGTCTGGCGTTAAGTTGTAGTTTTGAAATTTTATTAGTTTGCTTGGTATCTGTTCCAAAAGGCATAGAGAGGTTTAGACCTACACGCCAATGTCCATTTTTTTCACGCTGATAAGCTTGATCACCTAATCTGGCATTCGAACTCAATACAATACCTAGGTTGTCTTTTTCTTGTGAAATTTGAGCTTTAATGGCCATTAGGGATTGTTGCAGTTGTTTGAGTTTTAGGTTGTTATTAAGCGCTTGTTGGTAGTGCTCGAATTCAAAAATTTCTTTTTTGAAAAGTTGACGATAATCGGGTTTAACCACATTATCAGGGCGATTAGCATAATCGATGTCGAGCAGTTGAGCGAGTTTTGCACGTGTTTTAATTTGTGCAGATTCAGCCTTAATTCGTTCAATTTGACTGACCTGAGTATGGGTTTGTTTTTCTAATAATTCCACTTCTGATGCATCTTTCACATCATAATCATCTTTAACGTGACCTTCTCGAATAGCGGCCATGGCTAGTTTTTCTAAGGCAGTTTCATAAGTCATATCAGCCAACACGACATCAAAAAAACCACGCATAATATCAAGCGTTTTGTCGTGCTGTATTTGTTCTAGGGTTGAGATAGCGTTGGCAATATTACTTAGTTGTGCAGACTTATTGATTTCAATTTGTTGGTCAAATAGGGTTTTTTTCAAATAAACAAATGCATGGGAATTATTGCTAGCTGCGCTATAGTTGCTACGACTAGCAAGCTCAAGGTCAAGAGTTGCTTCAGTACCATAAAGATTATTTAAATCATTCAATTGTAGCTGGGTATGATTAATATTAAGTTGCTGCTGCTGTTGAAATAGATTTTTTTTTGGCAGAAATCTTAATAGCCTGATCTAATTTAAGCGGATTTGGCAATGCTTGTACCCAAGTTGCACTGAGGACTAACATTAACAGAGATATGGTTTTTTTCATCGATGTTTGCGCTTATAGCGAACAAAGTTTTCATCTAAGTAGGCTTTTTCCACCATGTATTTTCCCAGTAGTAAAAACTCTTCTTTGTTGGCAAAACCCGTACGCCTAACCACGCGTTTACCGTTTAGATCAAAAAAAGCCAATACTGGCGTAGCACCAATTCTATTATGGCGTTTGGCAAATACTCGCTCAACAGTATCATTACCTTCAAAATCCACCAATTCCAAATCAGATTCGGTATTCACTTTGTAGTTTAAAAAATGAGTTTTAAAATAGCTAGTTACCGAATCTTGATTCAGCACTTGACGTTCCATTTTTTGACAAAAGGGGCAGTCATCCATAAAAAAGAAAACAAAAATACCCTCTTTGCCAGCCTCGTTGGCATCATCTAAATTTTCTGAATAATCATTAAAATGTTGATTAAATAAAGCCTCTGAAGCATGAACAGGACTTAATAACATTAATAGACTGAGAATGAAAAAAACTCTCATATGATTTACTCCTCAAGTAATTATGACATTTTTTGCCACATGAAATCACAATCATAGCAGGTATTTTAATTGTAAGCAACTGCGCCTTTTACTCAACTATTGGCTAGTCAAATAAGGCATCGACAAATTCTTTTGTATTAAACAGCTTAAGGTCATCAATACCTTCGCCAATACCAATAAATCGAATCGGTAAATTAAGCTCATCAGAGATGGCAAACAACACACCGCCTTTGGCTGTACCGTCAAGTTTGGTAATACTTAAGCCGCTTAACTCGACCGCTTTATTAAACTCCTTGGCTTGATTAACCGCATTTTGGCCAGCGCCACCATCAATCACCAGCATCACCTCGTGTGGAGCGGCTTCGTTTTGCTTGGTAATGACACGCTTAATTTTTTCTAATTCTTGCATTAGATTACCCTGAGTATGCAACCGACCTGCGGTATCAGCAATTAAGATGTCAATATTTTTAGCTTGTGCCGACTGATATGCATCAAAAATAACACTGGCTGAATCTGCACCCGTTGATTGAGCAACCACGGTAATATCATTGCGCTCGCCCCATACTTTAAGCTGCTCAACAGCTGCCGCCCTAAAGGTGTCACCCGCTGCCAACATAACCGATTTTCCCTCAGCCTGAAAACGCTTAGCGAGCTTACCAATGGTGGTAGTCTTACCAGCACCATTGACACCAACCACTAAGATAACAAAAGTTTCATTAATGTCAGTATTAAGTTGATTGTCATCAATCAGCAGTTTGGCTAACTCAAATTTTAAAAATTCATAAACACCGTCAGAGTCTTTTAAAATTTTACGGCTGGCATTTTTTCGCACTGATTCCAATACTTTATCTGTGGTATTGATGCCGATATCTGCGGTGATTAACAACATCTCTAATTCATCAAGTAAGTCATCATTAATGGCTTTTTTACCTAATAATAAAGAGGCCAACCCTGAGCCGAGTTTTTTTCGTGATTTGAATAAACGCTCTTTGAGAGATTGAGGTTTTTCTACTTTAGTAGATTTGTCTTTTTTAAAAAAACTAAACAAGGCTTCTCGCTATAATGATTGAACTATGAAGATACTAATTTTACTAGCCTTTTTTTTAAGCGCCCAAGCAATTTCAAATTCTAACACTACCGTTATAGGTCTTGCCTATGAAGGAATTACTCAAGCAAGTTTGAAAAATGGGCTAAAAATTATCGTCAAAGTTGATAGCAGGGCACCAGTATTTATCTCTCAGCTTTGGTATAAAGTGGGCGCTAGTAATGAATCTAGGCCTAATACGGGTATTTCTCATATGCTTGAACATATGATGTTTAAAGGTACACGCCAATATCCAGTGGGTGAATTTTCACGCATTATTGCTAAAAATGGTGGTGATGATAATGCTTTTACCTCTAAAGACTATACGGCTTATTATCAAAAAATGCACAATTCAAAATTAGAATTAGCCATTAAGATGGAAGCTGATCGAATGCGTAACCTTACTTTTTCTAGTCGTGAGCTGGAAAAAGAAAGGCAGGTGGTTATCGAAGAAAGACGACTACGCGTTGAGGATAGTCCTAATGCGAAAGTATTTGAACAATTACGTATTATTTCTTATGATAAATCTGGCGCTTATCATGCACCTGTGATTGGTTTTCAGGCTGATATTGAGACTTATCGATTGAGTGATTTGAGGCGTTGGTATGAAAAATACTACGCACCTAATAATACTACTTTAGTGGTGGTGGGTGATGTTGATCCAAAGCAAGTGATTGGTTATGCGCAGCAATATTTTTCAAGTTATGCGTTTAATTCAAATATTGATACGCTTAAAAATAAGCCGCCTATTGCACTAATAAAACAAAGTAAACAACTTAAACTAAAAGCCAAGTTGCCGTTATATACCATGGCATTTCACGTGCCAAGCTTGGTCAGTGCAAAAGATAAATCACAGGCTTATCAGTTAGAGATGTTGGCTTACGTACTGGATAACAACCTGTCAAAAACCTTAACTCGAGATCGTCAAATAACTTCAAGTATCAGCGTAAGCTATCGACTATACGATAAATACCAAACCCAATTTAATATTAGTTTTATTGCCGCCCAAGGGATTGAAAACAACACAATTATTAATACCATTAAACAACAAGTGGCAGAGTTGATTAAACACCCTGAACTTTTAAAAGATGAGGTTAGGCGCACTAAGGCGCAACTGGAGGCAAATTTTGTTTTTGAGCAAGATCAAATCTCTACTCAATCCTACTACTTAGGCATGCTGGAAACAGTTGGACTTGGTATTGATAAAATGTTTACATATGTCGACAAAATGAACGAAGTAACCGATAAAGATTTATCAAATGTCGCCAACATGTATTTAAATTTTGACAACGTAAATACGGTAGAGTTACTACCTCAAGGATTTTAATGAAATTATTAATTGTATTGATATCGCTAATTGGTAGTGCGCAAGCTGAGCTTGATATTTCTCAGTGGTATACGCCTGAAGGTGCCAAGGTGTTGTTCACCCAAACTAAAGGTTTACCCATGCTTGATATTTCAGCTGTGTTTGATGCAGCCAGTAGCCGTGATGGCGAGCAATTTGGTCTTGCATCACTAACCAGTGGCTTAATTGGCACAGCAACTCAAAGCATGACTGAAGAGCAAATTATCAATCAGTTTGAATCTTTAGGTACTGAATTTTCAACAACGAGTTTAAAAGACATGGCAATTATCTCAATGCGTAGCTTAACGAGAGATTCAGTCTTGAGACAATCGTTATCACTTTTTAGTGAAGTAATAGCTAAAGTAGATTTTCAACAGGCGTATTTAAGTCGCGAAAAGAAGCAAATTTATCAAGCCATTGAATCAGCTAAGCAAAGCCCTGGGCGAGTAGCCAGTTTAAAATTTAATCAACTGGTGTTTGCTGGTCATGCTTATGCTCACTCAAAAATTGGCACTAAGGATAGTATCAAAGATATTCAGTTGGCCGATTTACAAAATTTTTACCATCAATATTATGTGGCAAAAAACCTAACCATTGCTTTGGTGGGTGATATTAGCAAAACCAAGGCCAAGCAAATTGCACGCCAAATTTCTCATGGGCTCAATATGGGCAAAAAAGCACCTAAAAATCCGTTGGTTAAAAAACTGCAAAACTCACACAATATTCACATTGAGTTTCCCTCTAAGCAAACCCATTTGTTGATTGGACAAACTGGGATTAATCGCCATCATGCTGATTATTACGCACTATATTTGGGTAATCATATTTTGGGTGGCAGTGGTTTAAGCTCTATATTGAGCAATGAAGTGCGTGAGAAAAAAGGCTTGGCTTATTCGGTGGTGAGTTATTTTAGCAAGATGAAATCAAATGGATTATTCCTAATCAAACTACAAACCAAAAATTCACAAGCAAATGAAGCCAAAACAATCGCTTTAGAAACGTTGAAAAATTTCAGAAATAATGCGATTGATGCGCAAAAACTCCAAGATGGCAAGGATAATATCATTGGTGGTTTTGCATTAGAGGTTGCAAGTAATGCGAATATTCTTACTTATCTATCCATTATTGGATTTTATGACCTATCTTTGGACTTTTTAGCCACTTTTATCGACAAAATAAAGCCAATTAGCATACAAGACATCCAAAAAGCTTACGCACGACTGATTGATATGGATAAACTCGTTGTTTTGACCGTTGGTGCTACAAAATAGCCCATTTTCATTATTTCCGAAATTTTACAAATTTCTGTATTTACATGTTGGTTAAAATAAGGCGCAATTGTTACCACCATTAATTCAGTAAATAATATGTTTGAACAAACCTTTAAAAATATTGACGACATTCTGCATAAAGATGCGGGTTGTGGCAGTGAGCTAGACTACGTAGAGCAAACCTCTTGGGTATTGTTTTTAAAATATTTAGATGATCTAGAGCAAGACAAGCAAACCGCTGCCGAACTTATTGGCAAAGACTATACACCTATTATTGCCAGCAAATTCCAATGGACAACTTGGGCAGCGCCAAAGCTGGATAATGGCGATATTGATTACAACGCTTTAACAGGCGATGATCTACTAGATTTTGTAAATAATGAGCTGTTCCCATACCTCGAAAAATTTCAAGTTGATGCGACCAGTGCCAACACCATTGAATACAAAATTGGTGAAATTTTCTCAGAGCTAAAAAATCGTATTCAAAGTGGTTACAACTTGCGTGAAGTGCTAATGTTGATTGATAATCTACGTTTTAGAACGCACAAAGAAAAGCACGAAATGAGCCACCTATATGAAAGCAAAATTAAAAATATGGGCAATGCTGGGCGCAATGGTGGTGAATACTATACGCCGCGTCCACTAATCAGAACCATTGTTAAAGTGCTTGCACCCAAAATAGGGCAAAGTATTTACGATGGTGCAGTTGGCTCGGCAGGTTTCTTGGTTGAAGCCTTTGATTATCTTAATCAGCCTAACTTATCTACCGAAGATACTACCATTCTACAAAAAAATACTTTCTACGGCAAAGAGAAAAAATCTCTCGCTTACATCATTGGCATTATGAATATGATTTTGCATGGGGTAGAAGCACCCAATATTATTCATACCAATACACTGGCTGAAAGCCTTACTGACATTCAAGAAAAAGACCGCTACAACGTAGTTTTGGCAAACCCACCATTTGGCGGCAAAGAGCGAGCAGAAGTACAACAAAACTTCCAGATTAAAACGGGTGAAACGGCTTTTCTATTTTTACAACACTTTATTAAAATCCTTAAAGTCGGTGGCAGAGCGGGCATCGTTATTAAAAATACTTTTCTTAGTAATACTGATAACGCCTTCGTTGCACTACGCAAAGAGCTATTAAGCAGTTGTAATTTGCACACCGTGTTAGATTTACCAGGTGGTACATTCACAGGTGCAGGGGTAAAAACCATTGTGCTGTTTTTTGACAAAGGCACAGAAACAAAAAAGACTTGGTTTTATCAGCTCAATCTCAATAGAAATCTGGGCAAAACCAATCCACTTAATGAAAAAGATTTGGTAGATTTTGTAACCCTACAAAAAACCTACGCGATAAGTGAAAATTCTTGGTCTATTAACATTAAAGATATTGATCAAGCCACTTTTGATTTATCTGTCAAAAACCCTAATACACTAAAAGAAGCGCCGTTAAGATCTCCACAAGAAATCCTAGCTGAAATGGAAGCACTAGATGTTGAAACTAAAAATATCTTGGCCAGTATTAAAAAGCTATTATGAGCCAACAGCAAGACATCATTATTTATAACACAGCTGATGGCAAAGCCTCAGTTGCACTTTATGCTAAAGATGGCAATGCTTGGATGAATCAAGCTCAGCTGGCAGAACTTTTTGACACCTCAAAACAAAACATAAGTCTACACATTGAAAATATATTAAAAGACAATGAGTTAGAGCAAAATTCAGTTGTCAAGGATTACTTGACAACTGCTGCAGATAACAAAAATTATAGGGTTGCTTTTTATTCCCTAGAGATGATTCTAGCCATCGGTTATAGAGTTAGAAGCAAAAGAGGAGTACAGTTTAGAATATGGGCAACTAATAATCTAAAAGAGTACATGGTTAAAGGCTTTTTAATGGATGACGAGCGCCTTAAAACCCCTGATGGTAGGCCTGATTATTTTGATGAATTATTAAAAAGAATCCGTGATGTACGCGCTTCTGAAAAACGCTTCTATCAAAAAGTAAGAGATTTACTCAGCCTTAGTAGTGATTACGACAAAAGCGATAAAGCCACACAAATGTTTTTTGCCGAAACCCAAAACAAACTGCTGTACGCCGTCACCCATAAAACAGCTGCAGAGTTAGTAATCAGTCGAGCTGATAAAGATAAATCTAATATGGCACTTACCTCTTGGCAAGGCTCTATCGTCCGCAAGCAAGATATTTTTATTGCCAAAAACTACCTAACTGAATCCGAAATAGACAGTCTTAATCGTTTAGTTGTTATCTTTTTAGAAACCGCAGAACTCAGAGTTAAAAATAGACAAGATATTACCTTAAATTTTTGGCAAGAAAATGTTGATCGAATGCTTGAGTTTAACGACCAAAAAATACTCACTACTAAAGGAAAAATCAGTAAAAAGCAAATGCAACAGCAGGTGGGCGACACTTACGCACTTTTTAATCAAAAAAGAAAAATAGACGAAGCGCAAGCGATTGACTTAAAAGAATTGGAAGCCATTAAAAAAGTGATTGAAGATGAGTAGTATGAAGCAAGGCTGGGAATTGAAAGACTTTGAGGAGTGTATTGACAGGATTCCGAGAACTGCAAAGATACCAAAAAAGCAATTCTTGGTTGAGGGTAGTTACCCAATAATCTCTCAAGAGGATAGTTATATTAACGGCTATTGGGATAAGCCTGAAGATTTGCTTAAAGTGGATAGACTGCTTGTTATTTTTGGCGATCATACAAAAAAATTGAAATATATTGATTTTGATTTTGTACTGGGCGCTGATGGAGTAAAAGCTCTTCTTCCTATAAAGACAATTGATGCTCGATTCTTCTATTATCAGCTTCAGTCTATTACTTTAAGCGATCTTGGGTATGCAAGACATTATCGGTTACTTAAACAAGAAAAGATTGCAATTCCATCCCTAGAAGAACAAAAACAAATTGTTGCTAAATTAGATCAAGCGTTTGTAGTGATTGACAAAGCCCGTGAAAATGCCAGCAAGAATCTTGAAAATGCTAAACAACTATTCCAAAGCAAACTGAATGAAATTTTTAGCCAAAAAGGTGATGACTGGGTTGAAAAAAAGTTGGGTGAGATAACTACCAAGATTGGAAGTGGCGCAACACCTAGAGGAGGGCAATCTTCATATAAAGAATCTGGAATACCCTTAATTAGAAGCCTTAATGTTTATGATGATGGTTTTAAAGAAAAAAAAACTAGCATTTATAGACGATGCACAAGCTGAAAAACTTAATAATGTGATTATTGAGATGGGTGATGTTCTTCTTAATATTACAGGAGCATCGGTCGCAGGTGTTGTATAGCTCCTAATAACTTCTTGCCTGCTAGAGTTAATCAGCATGTATCCATTATTCGTTTAAAGCAAGATACATTGTCTTCAGAATTTTTGCATTATTTATTAATTTCAAAAGTAAATAAAGATCTACTACTAGGAATAGGAGAGCAAGGGGCAACTAGACAAGCTATCACCAAGGTGCAAATACAAAATTTTGTTGTTTCTTATCCAAAAAATAATAAAGAGCAAGAGCATTCTGTCAAGTCAATACGCAAGCTAAAGAAACAAACTCAATCTCTTGAATCTAAGTATCAAAAAGAGTTAGAATCTTTAGAAGAGCTTAAAAAATCAATCTTACAAAAAGCCTTTGCAGGATAGTTGTATTAACGTATAATTCATTACCAATTTGGTATACTTTTATATATTTTGAAAATATTTTTTAACGATAAAAAAATTGCAGAATTGTGCGCTAAGCAGGCATCCAGAAAAAAGTTGGGCATTAAGTGCGCTAAAGTATTAGAACAACGATTGCTTGTATTAAATGCGACCAAGGTGTTGGGTGATTGTAAGCAGGGCAACCCTCATCCATTAAAGGGTGATAAAAAAGGTCAATTTGCAATGAACTTAGAGGGTGGATATCGTTTGGTTTTTACAGCAAAAAATCCTGTACTTACCACTAAAGACGGTGCAACAGACTGGAAAAAGGTGAAAGAAATAACCATTATTTTTATTGGAGACTATCATGAGTGATGCAAAATATGAGTTTAAGCCAGATTGGTTGCATCTTGTGCCACCAGGCGAGATAATTTTAGAAAGTATGCAAAATATTGGGCTATCTCAAAAACAATTAGCACAGCGTATAGAGTACAGCACTAAGCATATTCATAAGTTGTTAAAAGGTGAGGCGCCGATTAACTCTGATACTGCTTTAAGACTGGAAAAGGCTTTGGATATGCCGGCGTATCTTTGGCTGAATTTGGAAAACGCCTATCGTGAGGCATTAGCACAAAAGACTGAAACAGAGGCATTGAGCGCAGAAGCAGATTGGCTTAAAGAATTGCCATTAACTGATATGAAAAAATGGCAATGGGTTAAGAAATTTTCCAATAAGGGCGAGCAAGTCAAGGAGTGTTTGAAGTTTTACGGTGTGTCTTCAGTTGCTGCTTGGCATGAAGAGCAAAAAAATTACCAAGTTGCTTTTAAGGCTTATGAAAATTTTTCAATGAATGAGGTGGCTATTCAGACATGGTTAAGGGTGGGTGAAATAAACGCAAGGGAAATCAATTGCCAGCCTTTTGACAAGCAAAAGCTAAAACAAAGTTTGCCAGCACTAAGGGAATTAACTTTGCTAAATGATCCTGATGATTTCTTGCCAACATTGCAAGAAATATGCGCTCAGTCTGGTGTGGCTATTGTGTTTGCACCAACGCCAAATAAATGCCCTATGAGTGGAGCAACCAAATGGATTACCTCAAACAAGGCGTTATTATTGCTGAGTTTGAGGCATAAAACCAATGATCATTTATGGTTTGCATTTTTTCATGAAATTGGGCATATTCTTAAGCATAAAAAACAATTATTTTTAGAAGGGGCGGGTAAAAAAAGTTTTAAGAATGATGAAAAATTAGAGCATGAAGCAAATGAATTTTCCTCAGAGATGTTAATCCCGAAACAACATAATATAGAATTATCCACACTGATAGGTTTGGAAGCTATTAAAAAATTTGCTAAAAAAATCAATATTGCTCCCGGCATTGTGGTGGGCAGATTGCAACATCAAGGAAGTCTGAATTGGGGGAGCGGCAACAAGCTAAAAGTTAAGTATGATTGGGAAAAGCCACAATCTAAATAATAAAATATTATGAACGAAGCAGAAACCAGAGCCGAACTAATAGACCCTAAGCTAGTCGCTTGTGGCTGGGGCGTGGTTAAGGGTTCTAAAATATTGCGTGAGCGTGATGTTTGCAAAATTACTGATGGACGTATACAAGTGGGCGGTGGACGCTCTAAGCCGTTGATTGCTGATTATATCTTGATGTATAAAGGTATTAAATTGGCTGTTGTAGAGGCGAAAAGTAGCGATTTGAATGTGGGTGAGGGTGTGGTACAAGCCAAGCTGTACGCTCAAAAACTTGGGCTGGAAACCACTTACGCTAGCAACGGCAAAGAGATTTATAGTATTTGCCTTAAAACGGGCGCGGAAAGCTTGGTAGAAGATTTTCTTAGCCCTGATGAACTTTGGGATAAAACTTTCTCTGACCAAAACCATTGGCGCGAGCTGTTTGCTACTATTGCCTTTGAGGATAAATCAGGCACATGGCAACCACGTTATTATCAAGAAATAGCTATTAATAAGGCGCTTGAAGCCATTGCTCAGAATAAAGACAGAATATTACTTACCCTTGCCACAGGCACAGGCAAAACAGCAATTGCTTTTCAAATAGCATGGAAGTTGTTTCATACACGCTGGACGCTTAAGCGTGATGGCAAAAGACGACCAAGAATACTATTTTTAGCAGATAGAAATATTTTGGCCAATCAAGCTTATAACTCATTTTCAGCCTTTCCTGATGACGCGATGGTACGCATCAAGCCTTCGGAGATTAAGAAAAAAGGCAAAGTACCAACCAATGGCAGTATCTTTTTTACGATATTTCAATCATTCATGTCTGGCACGAATGAAGAGGGTGAGTCAGAACCAAATTTTGGGCAATATCCAAAAGACTATTTTGATTTTATTATCATTGATGAGTGCCATCGAGGTGGTGCAAATGATGAGGGTAACTGGCGATCAATACTAGATTATTTTTCACCTGCAGTGCAACTGGGCTTAACTGCCACACCAAAGCGAAAAGACAATGTAGATACCTATGCTTATTTTGGCGAGCCGATTTATGTGTACTCTTTGAAAGACGGTATTAATGATGGATTTTTAACACCGTTTAAAGTTAAGCGCATTCAAACTACCTTGGATGATTATATTTACACCAATGATGACGCTGTTGTTGAAGGAGAAATTGAGCAAGGCAAGATTTACGAAGAGGAGGATTTTAATAAAATTATTGAAATTAAAGCCAGAGAAGCTGAACGCGTTAAGATTTTTATGGATGATGCGAACAAAAATGATAAGACCATTATTTTTTGTGCAACTCAAGTCCATGCTGCCATGGTGCGTGATTTGGTTAATCAATACAAAAAGAATAAAGATCCAAATTATTGTGTACGCGTAACGGCGAATGACGGCACTATTGGTGAAATATTTTTAGCGCAGTTTCAAGATAATGAGAAACTCATCCCTACCGTGCTTACAACCTCACAAAAGCTGTTAACTGGCGTGGATGCGAGAAATATTCGCAATATTGTGCTGATGCGCCCTGTGAAGCAAATTATTGAATTTAAGCAAATTGTTGGACGTGGCACAAGGCTGTTTGATGGCAAAGAATTTTTTACAATTTATGATTTTGTAGATGCTTATCAGCGATTTTCTGATCCTGAGTGGGATGGTGAACCTGTTAAAGATGAGGGTAATGTTTATAATCCTCCTGAGCCAGAGGATGATTCAGGCGTAAGAGAAGAAGATGAGGATTATAAGCTGAAATCTAAGCAGCAAAAAATCAAGATAAAGCTTAAAAATGGTAAAGAGCTAGAAATACAGCACATGATATCAACCTCGTTTTGGAATGCAGATGGTAAGCCAATTTCTGCAGAGGAGTTTTTGAATAATTTATTTGGTGAGCTGCCTAACTTCTTTAAAAATGAAGCAGAATTGCGAAAACTATGGAGTAATCCAATCACCAGAAAAACTTTACTGAAAAAGCTTGATGATGCCGGATTTGGTAAAGAGGAATTGACCACATTGCAAAAGCTAATTAACGCCGAAAATAGTGATTTATTTGATGTGCTTGAATATGTGTTTAACAGCGATATAAAGCCAATCACTAGAAAAGATAGAGTGGCAATGGCAAAATCTACAATCTTTGCGTTACTTGATGATAAACAGCAAGAGTTTATTGATTTTGTATTAAAGCAATATATTAAAACAGGCGTTGGTGAGCTGGATCAAGAAAAATTACCAATTTTATTAACCAATAAATATCAATCTCTAGAAGATGCTAAAGAAGTATTGGGTGATGTAAAAAATATCAGCTCATTATTTATTGAGTTTCAACAATATTTATACGAACAAAAAGCGGCCTAGGTTTTTGATTAATGAAAACAACCGAGCATCTTTTTTCCTACGGAACTTTACAAAATACATCTGTGCAGTTGGAAACCTTTGGACGTAAGTTGGAAGGCCATGCAGATCAGCTATTGGGCCATAAGCTAGAAATGGTGGAAATTTGTGATTGTGATGTAGTGGTGTTAAGTGGTGAAACCCATCATCCTATTGCAGTGCTATCTAAGGATAAAAATGATTTTGTATCAGGTGTTATTTTTGAAATTACACCTGAAGAGTTAGCCCAATCAGATGAGTATGAAGTAAATGAGTATAAGCGTGTTATGGGTGAGTTTAAATCGGGTCAAAAAGCTTGGGTGTACGTGCAGGCTTAAAAGCTATTTAAAGTAGTACTTTTTCAATATTGACTGATTTTATAAAGTCTTTCTGCCAATTTTTACCTAATTGCTGCTCAGCAATAAGTTCAATTGGATAAATCGGCTCGATATTGGTTGTGTGTTGGTAGCGTGATAAACCTTGGCGACAAGCAGGGCAAGTTGTTAGCATTTTGATAGGCTTATCAGTCGCAGTAATAGTTTGAATATCTTTTTTGATTTCCAGCTCTTTTCTGTATTTGGCTTGTTTGGCGATATCAGGGCGTGCAACCGCAAAGGTGCCTGCTTCACCACAACAACGATCATTGCTAACAACCTCACTATTTACAATCTTGGAAATGACTGTGCTAGATTCATCAGATTTGATAGGATCGTGACAAGGCGCATGATACAAGTATTGCTCGCCTGTAGCTTCTAAGGTGACATTTTGATCGAGTAAGTATTCATGAATATCACCCAAACTCGAATCTTTAAAGATATCACCTAGCTCGTAGGTTGCAAGTTGATCAATACAAGTACCACATGAGGTGAGTACTTGCTTGATATCTAGGTAGTTTAAGGTATTTGCCATGCGATGGAACAGTACGCGGTTATCGGTTGAAATAGCCGTACTCTTGGCATCAAAACCGCCGGCTCGTTGTGGGTAGCCACAGCATAAATAGCTTGGCGGTAAAACCACTTTAACGCCTTGATGATAAAGTAGTGCAACAGTGGCCAAGCCAATTTGAGAATATAAACGCTCTGAGCCACAGCCTGGGAAATAAAACACACTGGGCGAATCAGCATTGGATTTAGTTGGGTGTGACAAAATTGGCACACTGGTTGTATCTTGAATGCCTAATAACTCGCGCATTGGTTTTAAACCAGTATCCGTAGGCAAAGGCTTGTCTAATAACGTAATAAGCTCAATCGCCAAACTTGGCTTGCCAACGGTTTTATTTGGAATTTTATTAATTAAGGGTTTGGCTAGGCGCGATGCAATATTTTGGGCTTTGTAGCTAAAATCAATGAGTAGTTTTTTGACTAGCTTGATTTTCCATGGTTGAGTCATATTCAAATATGCCATAGATACTTTAGAAGCAATATTGGTACGGCGTTTATTTTGCTTAATTAAGATTGATTTCATCTTAATAGAGACATCGCCAAAATCAATATCAACTGGGCATGGTTTGGCGCAGCGATGACAAATTGTGCAATGATCAGCGATATCGTCCAACTCAACAAAATGATTGAGAGAGATGCCACGCCTAGTTTGTTCCTCGTAAAGAAATGCTTCTGAAATAAGGTTGGTGCCAATGATTTTATCCCTAGGAGAGTATAAAAGATTAGCCTCAGGTACGTGCGTGGTGCATACATCTTTACACTTGCCACAACGCAAACAAGATTTCACCATGTCGTTAATTTCGCCAATTTCACTACTTTCAAGGATTAACGCTTCTTGTTCTACTAGGTGCAGTGATGGGGTAAAGGCGCCATCAAGGCCACTACCTGGCATTAGCTTGCCTTTATTGAAGTGATTGTTTGGATCGATTTTAGCTTTGTATTGTTCGAACTCGTGTTTAAATTCGTCTGATAAATACTGATATTTGGTAAGGCCAATACCATGTTCACCAGAAATAACACCACCAAGATTTGTCGCCAGCAGCATAATTTCATCAACGACTGACTCGGCTTTTTCAAGCATTTGAGTATTATGAGAATGTACTGGAATATTGGTATGAACATTGCCATCACCTGCATGCATATGCGTAGCTACAAATAAGCGCACATTGCGATGCTCAGTATGAATTTGCTTGATGTCTTCGCGCATTTGAGTAAAGATATCGCCCATGAGTAAACCGTTTAGTGGATGGGCGAACTCATCCATATAAGAGATAACGCGTTGAGCTGTTTGTACTTGCCTAAATAGGGCGGCATCATCAAGATTGCCAAGTATTTTTTGCCACTGCATACTAACCTTTGTTAGTAGCTCAATGGCTGCTGTAGTTTTATCCTTGACTAAGTGGGTTTTAGCCTTGATATTGACCAAATATTCTTGAACATCAGCCAGTGTATCTAATTTATTTTCAATTGATAAACGAATATTAATGTGCTCAATGCCATCGTTATAATCGGCCAGTTTATCCAGTGGAATAACTACATCTTCGTTAATTTTAAAGGCATTGGTATGTGCGGCAATCGCTGCTGTATTAGCGCGATCCTTCCAAAAAATTTGTCTTTTATTGGTAGCTTTAGCAACAAAACATTCACCTTCTTGCTTGATGGTGATTGCTTTTATTTGCTCAATATGAGTATCGAGTTCAGACTGTTGATGGCTTGAGATGTCTATCAATAAAACCATCTTTGGTAATTCAGCTTTATTGGCTTTGGTGGTGTATTTGACTGCTTTAATATAGCGTGCATCAAGATGTTCCATGCCGACTAAATCAACATCAGAGGTTTTGTCAATTAGATTTTTAATATCAACAATGGTGGAAACAGCAGCTTTTAAATCATGACCGAAAAATTCTAAACAGAGCGTATTGATGTGCTCTAATGGCTTATGTAATATGAATTCTGCTGAAGTAATAAAACCATCACAACCTTCTTTTTGAATGCCTGGAAGGCCATCAAGAAACTTGTTAGTAACGTCTTTTCCAAGCCCACTTTTACGCAGTTTTTTTGCGTCAATTTCCAGTATTCGACTGCTGACAACGGTTTTAGCATCAGACTTTAAAGTGAAAATTTCAAAACTAACTGACTTGAGTAATTGAATTTTATCTTGGTTGTGATTTAGACGCTTTACTTGTAACCAAGAGCCATCAGGCATCACCATTTTCCAAGACAATAGATTGTCAATGGTAGTGCCCCATCTAAGCGCTTTTTTACCACCAGCATTCATAGCAACATTGCCACCAATGGTGCACGCATCTTGAGAAGTTGGATCTACAGCAAAGACTAAATTATGCTTTGTGGCTAACTCACTAACTCTCTTAGTAACAACACCCGCACCAACATTAACGCTATGCATACCACCCATGTCTTTAACACTATCGATAAAACTGAGTTTTTCAGTGTTAATGACTGCAGTTTGCGCATGTAATGGAATGGCGCCACCGGTATATCCCGTGCCACCACCACGTGGAATAATGGTTAAACCCAATTCAATGCAAGTTTTAACAATGGCGGAAATTTCAAATTCAGCATCAGGGGTGATAACCACCTGAGGGTATTCAACACGCCAGTCAGTTGCATCTGTTGCGTGAGCCGAGCGTGAAAGCGCATCAAAGCGAATATTGTTATTATGAGTAATCTTTAATAAGGCTTTTTTAATACGCTGCTTACGCTGTTTAAAAGCACTTAAATGAAGCTCAAACTTAGATACGGCAGCGTCAGCACACTTGAGTAACTCAAGTACACTTTCATTGTCATCAGCACGATTGCGAATTAGATCAAGACGCGAATTAAGTGCATTAATTAAAGATTTCCAGCGACGTTGATTTTTGATTAAATCTTCTTGTAGGTAGGGGTTGCGATCAACCACCCACATATCACCGAGCACTTCAAAGAGCATACGTGCACTACGACCAGTGTTGCGATTGGTGCGTAAAGACTCTAATAATTCCCAAGCCTCAATACCCAAAAAGCGACACACAACTTCCTTGTCGGAAAATGAGGTGTAGTTATAAGGAATTTCTCGGTATTGCTTCAATTGAAGTAAAGTTAATAATAATTAATTTTTATTTTACTATAGGGCGCTTCTATAATGGTTGATAGTTAATGTTAGTTGTTAAAAAAGGAAAACCGTATGCTATGGATTAAAGCTTTTCATATAATCGCCGTTATCACTTGGTTTGCTGCCTTGTTTTATTTGCCAAGATTGTTTGTTTATCATGCAATGAGTAAAGACAAAATTAGCATCGAGCGTTTTAAAATTATGCAGCGTATACTCTATCGAGGCATCATGACACCTAGCATGATATTGGCTGTAGCACTTGGTACTTGGATGGTGGTTGATGCTTGGGAGATTTATCAAACACAGGTTTGGCTACACGCTAAATTAACCTTGGTAGTGCCACTGATTGTTTATCATTTTTATTGTGGCCACTTGATGCAAATTTTTAAGCAAGATAAGAACACCCGCTCCGATATTTTTTATCGCTGGTTTAATGAATTTCCCGTTTTAATTTTGGTAGCGATTGTTATTTTGGCGGTGGTTAAACCTTTTTAAATTGTTATAGATTTTGTTCTTGTACCTTGCATGACATTAAGAATTGGTTAATTTTAGATAGTTATCAGCCAGCGCTTCATAAATAGGCTGGGAAAATATTTGCTTACTTACCCAGTTGGCAATTAAAGCAACGATCAAACCTGGAATGATTAAACCAAGTGAAGTGCTCATTTCTAAGATAACAAAAGTAGCAGTAAGTGGCGCTCTAACAACGGCACTTAAATAAGCAATCATCGCCATCATGATAATAATTTGAAAATCAATATTTGAATAATATTGTGCCATTTCGGCACCAATACCTGCACCAATAGAGATACTTGGCATAAATAATCCACCTGGAATGGTTGAGGCTAATGAGGTGAGAGTAGCAAAATATTTCATTAATACGAAATCTAGGTCGAGCTGTTCACCTGCTAACATCAATAAAACCTCGTCACGACCAGAGCCTGCAATTTGGCCTTTAGATAAATAATTAAACAAAGCAATAACAAACCCTAGGAATATAGCAATTAATATGACGCGAGCTTTGGTGTGGCTAATAAATTTTTCAATTAGATATAGAGTAGCTTTAGAAAATAACCCGCCTGAAATACCCGCAAGAATGGCCAGTGGAATGAGCTGCCAAATAAGTAAGTAGTTGATTGTATGGATGGACATATCGCTGAGGTAGGCTTCATTGCCACGATATAAAATTGACAGCACATAAACCAAAAGACTGACAGCTGCAATTAAAACAAGCGCTTGTTTTTTTAATTTTCGTCCGATTTCTTCATAGGCAAATAAAAATCCTGCAATCGGTGTATTAAAGGCAACAATCAGTCCAGCACTGCCACCAATAGCAATCAAAGAATGAATCAATAATTTTCGTTTTAATTTTAAAAATCGATTAAACCCATAAAAAATTGATCCACCAATATGAATGCTGGGACCTTCAATACCAATGGGTGCACCACCGAGCATGCCTAAAAAAATGAAACAAATTTTTCCAACAGCCACCCTAAAAGAAAGTAGTTGTTGACGAATGGTTTTATTGCGAGAATCATTTGCTGCAATTAATTGTGGAATACCACTACCTTGAACGTAATGACAAAAATACTTAGCTATATAGACAATCAATACAAAGGCTATCGGAGTGATTGCAAAGCTTAGAATGGGCTTATCTGCAATTAACTGTTTAAATAAGTGCTGGGCATAATCACTTGAATAGAGAAAGAAATCAATGGCAATAACCGTTAATAAACTGGCTAGTATTAATGAAATATAGGTTTTTATTTCGTTTGGAAATTGATGCGAAATGTAACTACGCATAGATTATTGGGCGTTAAATAGGCCAGTTGACAGGTAGCGATCACCACGATCTGAAACAATAGTTACAATAGTGGCGTTTTTAACTTGTGTGTATAATTCTAATGCCGCTGCAACAGCGCCACCACTTGAAACGCCAGCAAAAATCCCTTCTTTTGTTGCGAGATCCCGAGTGGTTTGTTCAGCTAATTTCTGCGAGACATCCATGGTGTTATCTATTTTTGCCTTGAAAAATATTTTAGGTAGGTACTCATCGCTCCAGCGGCGAATGCCTGGAATGTGCGCACCTTCTTCTGGGCGAACACCGATAATTTGAACATCACTATTTTTGTCTTTAAGCGCATTAGATACACCTGTAATTGTGCCTGTCGTACCCATGGCAGAAACAAAATGAGTAATTTTGCCATTGGTATCCTTCCAAATCTCTTCGGCTGTGGTATTAATATGAGCATTTGAATTATCTTCATTTGAAAACTGATCAAGCTGCTTGCCTTTACCATCTGACTCTAATTTATCAGCAAGATCACGCGCACCTTCCATGCCAGATTTTTTAGTTACTAATAATAGCTCTGCACCATAGGCGGTCATGGCGTCACGACGCTCTTGAGATAAATTCTCAGGCATGATCAACATCATTTTGTAGCCTTTGATTGCGGCCACCATCGCCAGTGCAATGCCTGTATTGCCACTAGTAGCCTCGATTAAGGTATCACCAGGTTTGATTTCACCTCGAGCCTCAGCTTTCGCAATCATATTAAAAGCAGCACGATCTTTAACGGATCCAGCAGGATTATTACCTTCCAGCTTTACTAAAATTGTATTAGTTGGATTAGGATTAAGACGTTGTAATATAACTAAAGGGGTGTTGCCGATGGTTTGATCGATGGTTGGGTATTTCATAATCTATATTTACAATTTTTTGAAATTTCAATACTATTTTTTTGCATAAAATCAGTGCCTCTTGACCAAATTTTGGAAAAATCACAACTATTTAGTTTGCTTTGTAAATTAGACGCTTTAATGAATTTGCTTGTAAATTCATCTTTATTGCAAGCATTAAATTCACTAAACAACTCTGTTCTTGTTTGGTCACAAATATAACTTAATTCATCTTCAAGATTTTTATATTGAACGATTAAGCAAATATTATGCTGCTTTAGATTTTCAAGATTATCTTTAAATAATTGTATATTTGCTAGTTTATCAGTATCAATTAAAAAATATAATTCTGATTTTCTGTGCCTTGGTAGTAGTCTTTTTAACTGTTTAATTTTATCTTGCCAAAGATTGAATTTTGTAGTTTTTCCTGATTTGATAATTTCTTTATGCTTTAAAAATTTTAATAACTTTTCTTCACATTCCCCTTCGTAAAAATATAAAACCTGCTGCATTATAAAAGACTTTCAATTTTGTCGGTATTTGGCAAAGTGCCAAATACATCATTTTTTACAAAACCAAGCAAGCTTCTATCATTTTTGGTATAGCCTAATTTTTCAGGATGAATCGCTTCCACGAAACTATCTTTTTTCATAAAAATATAACTATGGCTTGGTAAATTCATTTCCAAAACATCATAATTATGCGTTGTGTAAAAAAACTGTGAATTAGACTTCAATTTTTCAATAATTAGATTTAATATTGAAATTTCTATTTCTGAATGTGAATACGCCATTTTCTCATCCAAGAAAAACGTTCCACCAGCACCTGCTGTTATAAAATTAATAAAGTCAGTAATTTCAATCGACTCTATTGTTCCTCTTGAAAATCTATCAGGATTTAGTATTTTTCCATTTTCTATAAGAACCTCATCACCATTAAAGAACTTAACAATATCAATATTTTTTTCACTTTCTGTAACTGCATTAACGCTTGATATGGAATTATCAAAGGATTTAAGAATACTCTCTAAAATGTTGACATTATGGGTTTGTACGTCTAATTTGTTGGAGTTTTCAAAATCGCTATATTTATAATTCCAGATAGCATCTTTCTTGCATAACTCATACCCCATAGAATATGCAACAGATTTAAATCCAGGGTTTTCAATATTATGTTTATTTTCTTTATTGTATAAAAATTTAGGCGAAGAATCGTCCAACTTTGATAAAGTTTTTTCTAAATTGTAAGTCTTTTTTAGTTTATTGGATTTGTAAATCTCTGACACCAAGCTTTCTTGATTAAAGTTTATTGTCAGTTGGTGTATGTTTTTTGCCTCTTGAGTGATATAAGTTATTTCAACACTGGCATTTTTATTTTTATCGTATATTGTTTTTGGAATTCCGTCAACTTCTCTACCAAGTAAATAGTTGTTAATAGAGCACATTAATTTACCTAATGAAGTTTTTCCAGAAGCATTTGCACCCATTAAGATACAAACTTTTTTATAATTTATTTTTGGGAAGTCTGTTAAAAATTCCCCCTCTATAGTTGAATTTCTTATTTTTTTAGGATAGGTAAAATCAAATTCCGCTCCCTTAAACATATAAAGATTATCAATTTTTAATTTAAGAAAAATCATATTTATGTTCCATTATTTGGATTTAAAATAATATTATAACTTATTTTTACATATTGTTTAGTATTGCATCTCGCACTTCACTCATCACTGGATTGATGTTGATCATTGCATCTGTGCACTGAGCAATAGCTGTATCTGGGTCTTTCAAGCCGTGACCAGTTAGTGTACAAACAATGGTTGATCCTTCAGGAATTTTTCCACTTTTAATGTCGCGCATAGCACCCGCTAATGATGTTGCCGAAGCAGGTTCACAGAAGATACCTTCTTTTTCAGTGAGTAGTTTCTGTGCTGATAAAATTTCTTCATCCGTTAGTGAGTCAAACCAGCCGTTAGATTCGCTTTCAACTTTATGTGCCAAATCCCAGCTTTGAGGATGGCCAATGCGAATAGCCGTAGCAATAGTCTCTGGATTATCAATCATTTCACCTTTAATAAAAGGTGCTGAACCGGCAGCTTGATAGCCAACCATTTTTGGTCTTTTAGCTGCTATGCCATCATCAAAATATTCTTTATAACCCATCCAATGCGCGGAGATATTGCCCGCGTTACCCACTGGTAAGCAGTGATAATCTGGTGCATCGCCCAGCTCTTCAACAATTTCAAATGCTGCTGTTTTTTGACCTTGTAGGCGATAAGGATTGATAGAATTAACAATGGAAACTGGTGCATGATCCGCCACTTCTTTCACTAAGCGCATACCATCATCAAAGTTGCCTTTAATTTGAATAATAACAGCACCATGAATCATTGCTTGTGCTAATTTTCCTAGGGCAATTTTTCCTTCTGGAATAAGTACAAATGCCTTGATGCCTGCGCGAGCAGCATAAGCGGCAGCAGCGGCAGAAGTATTACCTGTTGAAGCACAAATAATAGCTTTAGAGCCAGCTTCAACAGCTTTGGTAACTGCCATAGTCATGCCGCGATCTTTGAAAGATCCGGTAGGGTTAAGGCCTTCATATTTAATGTAAATATCAACATCTTTGCCTAGTAGGGCGGGAATGTTTTCTAGTCGGATCAAAGGGGTATTACCCTCACCAAGACTGATTAATTTAGTGGATTCGTCAACAGGAAGTCTGTCTTTGTATTTTTCAATTAGGCCTGTGTATCTCATTGTAAATTCTCCTTAATCTAGGTTTTCAACATGAATAATTTTAACCGTCTCTTGGATAAATTCATGGGTTTGGATTTCTACTGTGGCAGCATGTAAATTAGCTGTTTTAACACGGTTAGTAATAATAGCAATGTGTGCATTATTTTGTTGATCAATTTGTTTTTGAATAACTGATTCAACACTAATATTATGTTTGGCAAGTGTCGCGGTGATGTCTGCTAATACACCAGGCTTATCAGTAGCTAATAGGCGTAGATAAAACACACTTTCAACATCACTAGGATTGCAACTTGGGATTTCAACTAATTTTTTCCAGCCAAATACATCATGGCTAATTGTACCTTTGATGATATCAACTAAATCTGCAATAACGGCACTTGCAGTAGCTTCAGCACCAGCACCAGCACCATAATAGAGTGTTGGTCCTACTGCATTGCCTTTAACAAGAACAGCATTCATAACGCCATCAACATTGGCAAGTAGTTGAGTTTTTGGAATTAAAGTAGGGTGAACACGCATTTGCAATTCGCCATTAACTTTTTTGGCAATACCTAAATGTTTAATTGAGTAATTAAGCTCAGTGGCAAAACTAACATCTTCACCACTGATTTCACTAATACCTTCGGTAGATACTTTATCCATTTGCAATTCACAACCATAAGCAATCGAAGTTAGAATGGCTAATTTGTGTGCAGCATCAATACCTTCAACGTCAAAAGTTGGGTCAGCTTCAGCGTAACCTAATGCTTGAGCTTCTTTTAAGACATCGGCAAAATCTCTACCTTTGTCGCGCATTTCGGTAAGGATGAAGTTACCTGTGCCATTGATAATGCCAGCAACTAATTCGATTTTGTTGGCACTTAAACCTTGCTCTAATGATTTTAAAATTGGAATGCCGCCAGCTACTGCCGCTTCAAACAATAAATGTACGTTTTTTTGTTTAGCTAGCGTCAGTAGTTCATTGCCATGAGTGGCGATTAATGCTTTATTAGCAGTGATAACATGCTTACCATTGTTGATGGCGACAACAACTAGATCTTTGGCAAAAGTTGTACCACCAATAAGCTCTAAAACAACGTCAATATCGGTATTGTTGACAATCTCGAAGGCATCTTCGGTAATATTGATATCACCATCTGCACAAATTCTCGGCTCAGAGATACTTTTAACAGCGCCATGAGTGATGTTAATTTTCTCGCCGGTGCGTGCAAAAATTTCATCTTTATTGTTGTTTAAAACATTAACAACGCCACCACCAACAGTGCCCAACCCTAAAATTCCAATATTCACGTCACTCTAATCCTGTAAAAATTCTTAATAGGCTCGAATTATACCAATTGAAAGGCGATGGTTAGTGTTGTTCTAGCGGTTTATTTGGCTTTATTCAAAACAATGGCGCTACACTTTAGCGGACGCGAATAATGCGATGGAATTTTGTGTTGATTATCGAATAAAACTGGTGCTAAGGCTTTTAGCATGTCTTCGTAGATTGGCTTTTTAAAGTCAATTACTTCTTCAATAGGATTCCAATAATCCACCCAAACCCAATCATCAAATTCAATATCAGAATGGGTGTCAAGCTTAATAGAATTTTCACTTGAGGTTAAACGCAGCAAAAACCACACTTGCTTTTGACCAACACAAATGGGCTTTTGAGAGCGCCTAATATGATAATCAGGTAAGTCGTAGCGTAGCCATTTCGGGGTTTTAGCCAGTACACTAACATCGTGTATTTCTAACCCAACTTCTTCATTAAGTTCACGAAAAAGAGCATCCATATCACTTTCACCTTTGTCAATACCACCTTGCGGCAGTTGCCAGGAATTTTGTTTGTAACGTTTGGCTAATAGCACTTGTTGCTTGTCATTAGTAATGACAATGCCAACATTGGCACGATAACCCTCTCTATCAATCATAACAAAGAATAAATGGTGTATTTAGTCGTCGTTAGAGAATGCACCAATTAGGTGAAGTAGGCTAGTAAACATATTATGAAGCGCAAGGTACAAGCCAACTGTTGCAGAAATATAGTTAGTCTCGCCACCATTGATGATCGCTGACATTTGACTCAACATGAAAGCACCCATGATCAATACGATTGCAAATGACATTAATAATCCAAATGCTGAAGACTCTAGAAAGAAGAAATTAAGCAATGATAAAACGATAACAGCAATCATTGCAAAAAAGATCATGCCATTTAAGAAGCTAAAGTCTTTCTTAGTATTTTGCGCATAAAAACTAATTGCAAAAAATGCAACGCCAGTGCCAGTCAGTGCTTGAATAACCATATCTGCACCATTTGGCATAGATAAATAATGCGTTAGCATTGGGCCAATTGAGAACCCTAGTAGGCCAGCAATACCGAAAGCAGTCAAAATACCCATATTGCTATTTTGAGTCTTAGGTAAAACAAACCAAATTACTGCAATGGCTGCAATTGAGCTAACCATGGCTGAGCCGAACCCAGCACCTGATACAACTGAAAACCATGATGCAAGTCCACCAAACACTAGCGTGTAAGATAAAAGCTTCATTGTGTCTGATAAAACCTTGTTTTTAACTTGGGTGTTACTAATAGTCGCTGCTGTTGAAAATGTGTTCATAATTTATCCTCTAGGATTAAGCGTGTAAAATGATCTTATTTTATACTGAAAACAATAGCATGAAACTGGTTCTAGGCTTAGGTGCAACAGGTTTTTCAATTGCTCGATTTTTAGCCAAGCAAAATATTGTCTTTAAATTGGCTGATTCTCGCTCTCAGCCTGCATTGTTATCAGAATTTTCAACTAAACTTCCAAATATAAAAATATCAACTGGGGATTGGCAGTCGTCATTATTGAATGATGTTGATGAAGTATTTATCTCACCTGGTATCGCCCAAAGTGAATCAATCGTTATCTGGGCTAGAGAAAAAAACATCGAAATCACCAGTGATATTGAGCTGTTTTCAAGATTTGCTCAAGCATCAATTATTGGCATTACAGGATCAAATGGTAAATCAACAGTAACCCAGCTTTTGGGTGAGATGGCGTTAGCAAGTGGCAAAAAAACAGCCATTGGTGGCAATATTGGCAAGCCCGCGCTTGATTGTTTGGATGATGATGTTGAGCTTTATATACTTGAGTTGTCTAGCTATCAGCTCGATTATACAAAAAATCTAAAACTACTGACAGGTGTGGTGCTAAACATCACCCCAGACCACTTAGATCGATATGATGGCTTTGAGGAATACACAGCTTCAAAATTAAGTCTATATCAATATTGTCAAAATTTGGTTATTAATATTGATGAATCATTAATTCCTAAAAAATCTTCAGCTATTCACTTTGGTATTGATATGCCAAAAACTAATCAAGATTTTGGAACAGTTACTTGTCACGGTAGTTGTTACTTTTTAAAAGGTGATGACGTGCTCATGGGGGTTGATGAAATGCAGCTGATTGGTGAACACAATGTGGCCAATATATTGGCAGCACTTACTCTGGGTGATCAAATTGGTTTGGATATGTCAGCCATGACTGAATGTGTTAAAAATTTTAAAGGCTTGGAGCATCGTTTAGAGTGGGTTGCAAAACAACAAGGTGTGGAATTTTATAACGACTCAAAAGCAACCAATGCACTATCTAGTATTACTGCACTCAAAGCTTTAATTAATAAGCATGAAAATATTGTATTGATTGCCGGCGGTATTGCCAAAGAGGAGAGTCACGCAGAATTGTTTGAATTGATTGATCGGGATGTTTTAGCTGTGGTACTTATCGGACAAAGTGCCAATGAATTTGAGTTTGGTATTAATACAGCTCAAACCATTCATGCACAAACTATGCAAGAGGCAGTTTCACTGGCCAAAGGTATGATTAACAATGGTGTTATCTTGCTTTCTCCAGGATGTGCAAGCTTTGATATGTTTGATAACTTTGAGCATCGGGGTCGTGAATTTAAATCTGCTATTCTTGGATAAATTTTAAAGCCTTTTCCAAGTTGGAAATCTTAAGGATTAGCCCTACAGTTTCACTTTTTAGCCGAGTGCTCTAAACTAACGGCCCCCATTAATTCTTGTTCAACAAGTTGATTAATTGTTGTGCGACAAATGTTTTGCCCACGCCTGTGCCACTAACAAATCCTTCACAACCTATCCAAAGGCGACACCACCCCTTGCCCGCCTTGGCGTAAAACATGGGTATAAATCATCGTGGTTTGTAAATCGGCATGACCAAGCAATGCTTGAATGGTGCGAATATCCGTACCCGTTTGCAACAAATGCGTGGCAAACGAATGACGAAAAGTATGTGCTGATATTT
>FXLX01000005.1 GCA_900180385.1 uncultured Candidatus Thioglobus sp.
TTTAAAGGAATGAATAAAAATATGCTTAATTTACACTTGAAAGAATGTGAATTTAGATTCAATAATCGCAAGCAAAATCTTTATAAGATTTTGCTTGAAATGTTCAGAAAAGAGTCGCTTAAGTTGTTATGACCCAAATTCTTTATTTTTTTCAGCTTTGTTCAGGTTGTTCGTTAAATGTATAGTGGCTTGATCTGCAGTATATTTCCAATTCGTTGCATCTTTATCACCCGTATTAACATAATCAAGATTTCTATCTTGAATAAACTGAGCAGATACCATCATATTGGTGAGTACTGTCATATCAGCACCTAACACATATTTAAAACGATTACCTTTTACCATTTTTAATGCATTCACTAAGAAACCATGGTTTAAATCAACCTCTGACGCATCTTTACGAGTGACAATTGGAGACATAACATCTTTTTGATACAAAGCTTCACCACGTAAAACAATAGCGCCTAGATTAGCAGTATCAAATGAGCCGCCCAACTGAGTGATTTTATTGAGTTTTTCAACCATGTTAAAAACTGCATTCCCTCCACCAGCAGAACCACCAACTGTATTACCGTCACCTAAATTATTAGTTACATAAACCCCACCTGCAGAAGTAGAAGCGGTCTCTTCTAACACTGAACCATCTGCACTATTTGTCCAATAGGTGTCAATATACGGATTGGTATCATTGTCATGTATAACATTCATGGAATAATTCAATCCATCTGAGGTTGTATTTTTGTATCGTGCAGATAGTACTGGAGTACTATCATGATCAACAACATATTTAGAAGTCACACCTACAAATTGATCAAAGGTTGCAAAGGTTGCATTCGGCATATAATGAAATACTTGGGTCGCATTATCTTTTCCAGTATTCCACTGAGCCAATGCTGTATCTGAAAATAAATTTTGAGCATTAGCATTATTTGCACCCACATTTGCACCACCGCCATTATGCGTTGTTGCTTGATTAGTAATATGCTCCATACAAGCCGCATTTGTTGTTAACCCTGCAACTGCGTTACAAATACCTGCAAAATTAGCTCTTTGATCTACTTCTCCTGCATTAGTACCTGTCATAAAGTCATTAACATCAGCCATAGTCATACCATTGGTATTACCATTAGATTGAAATGCGCTAGATACACTTCCTAACGCAGGAACCACATTAATCATGCCATTTACCCTACCTGAAATGGTATCCACGCCCTTCATGACAAAAGCATTGCCGCTATCACTAATTGAATAATGCGTGCTTGCAGTAGTTGATGAAGAATCACCCATGCCTGCAAAATGACTAGATTTTGATTGAGAAGCAATAAATTGCCAATTACCGCCATTACTGGTATCAGTTTCAGTGTTTAGCATCCATACTGGAATACGAGAATCTTCCATTTGATTTTGTGCCATTTCAGAACAATCGGTTGGATTAATTGCATCGAGTAACTTTATGCCATCAGCTGTACCCCAAACTACTTGCTGCTTACCTGCTCGAATGGAAAAATCATTAATTTCAGTATCAATATAGGCTTCACGCAATGCATCTCGTTGAGTGTACGATTCATTTGAATCGTAATCACCCACACCTTTTCCATTCTTAAATCCTTGTAATTCTACATGAAACGTGGCATTTTCTGAAGTGTCGCCATCAATAAAATACGCGCAGATGTTTCAGTTTTCATCACATCTTTACCATGTGAAGATGCTGCACCAATTGTAATGCCAGATGTGGTAAATTTCGCACTTTCATGCACAATCTTACCCGTCACCTCAGCTTCAGCAAAGGCTGTACTAACTGAGAATACCACCGCTAATGCGATCGATAATGTTATGTTTGTTTTTTCATTTTGTTCCCTCGTTTTTATGAATTTTCTTACTCTTATAAAAATGGTGCAGGCAAGGTCTGCATCATAATCAATTTATTTAATTTTTATTATTTAATCTTTTTAGGCATCTTCTTTAACGTACGCGTAGACCATAAGTTCTTTTTCTTGTATTTATGATTAACTTTCGTTATGTTAGAGGGGATAAACGCCATGGTTTCATGACCTGTTGCCAGTGTTGTACCGTACCAGTAACCCCAGTAGCTTGCACGTGGATCATCTAAACCCGCTGACACCCATGAGCGATCAATCACTTTAACCTTGTTGCCACCTTTAAAGTACTCCGTGCGGTAGTCGGCAAATGTTTTAGTATCAATGTAGCTTACGCGGTTATCGTACCACCAGTTTGCATTGTTAGCGGTTGATTTAAGCTTGTACACTTCTTTACCGTCAACTGAACAATCTGCTTCTATTTTGGCGTTTTGTGTCCACTTATTACGCTTAACATCTTTCATTACGCCTAAACAACCAGCAAATTTGGTTGTACCTAATAGCTCATGATTATCATGCTTTGGCTTACGTAGGGTTACATCACCAAAGGTAAAGTCTGAACCGCCCCAAGCATCATCACGTTCAGGCTCGGCGAAACGACGAACTTTACGAATTGATGGAATGAAGATTTCGTATGATTGTGACTTGTTAGCATCACTAAAGTCAGTAATTAACATTTAAGCTTGCCTGAACGGAAAATGGCTAAATCTTGTGCGTTAACACCAGCGGCTTTAGGAGCGTTGTTTAAGTAGCGCTCTAATGTAAGCGTTAAAGGGTTTGAGCCTTTAGCACGTAAGATAAGTGCGGTAATGTCTTTGCCTTTTTTAGTAATTGCATAATTACCAAAAGAATAAAAATGATTAACAAAGTAGTTTTGATTGGCAATATCATTAGCAGATAAACCACTTGATTTATAGGCTAGATCTTTTGTTACTGTTGCTGTTTCAGCACCTGCTACAAGACTGGCTGCGACTGCAACCGATAAAGCGATTCGCTTCATACTCTCCCCCATGGATTAGTTAATAAAGTTCCAAATATGCCTTAGTGCTTCACTTTGTCAAACTTTTGTATTTTTTTTGACCTTTTACTGTATTTTTTCAAAAATCGTTTTTTTTTTGCTATTTTTTTCATACCAAGCCTTTTCAAGAATTTATAGAACGGGCCTTGCACCCCTCAAGTGGTGTTAAAAAAAGAACCTGTATCATTTGTCTGTCGAAATATAAAAATTTCGGAAATATTGCAAATGGCGGTAAAATTCAGTATTATTCAATATCGATTCTTAGGAGAGTCATGCAATTTAATTTATTTACCTTAATATTTCTAATAACGACGTTTGCTTACGTTATTACCCTATTGTGGCTTAATGTTCGACAAGATAAAGCAGTGAGTAAATCATTCAGTGCGGTGCCAGCTGAGTTTAATGAGAAGATCACGCTAGAGCAGCATCAAAAAGCGGCTGAATATACACAGGCTAAACTCACCGTTAACCATTTTGAGGTTATTTTTTCTACCATTGTTCTGCTTGCATGGACACTTGGTGGTGGGCTTAATTGGCTAGATAACGCTTGGCAAGCGCTGGGCTACGACGTACTAAATTCTGGGGTGTTATTTATCATGAGTTTAATGCTGATTGCCAGTGTGATTGATTTGCCTTTTAGCCTTTATCGTACCTTTGTACTGGAGCAAAAATTTGGCTTTAATAAGATGAATAGCAAAACTTTTGTTGGTGATTTATTTAAAGAATTTCTTTTAATGTTAATTATCGGCTTGCCGCTGATTTACGCGATTTTGTATTTAATGGGTGCAATGGGTGAATACTGGTGGGCTTATGTGTGGATGGTATTAACGGGATTTTCACTACTGATGTTTTGGGCTTACCCGAGTTTCATTGCGCCAATATTTAACAAATTTAAACCACTTGACGATCTTGAGTTAAAAGCCAAAATTGATAATTTACTGGCTCGTACGGGTTTTAAAAGTGACGGCGTGTTTGTAATGGATGGCTCTAAGCGCTCTTCACACGGCAATGCTTATTTTACTGGCATTGGCAAAAACAAGCGCATTGTGTTTTTTGACACGCTACTTAAAGGTATGGATGATCAGGAAGTTGAGGCGATCCTTGCGCATGAACTAGGGCATTTTCATCACAAGCATATTCGCAAGCATATGATTACCTCATTTAGTATTTCACTTTTAGGTTTGGCGCTTTTGGGTTATTTGATCAATCATCCGTGGTTTTTTAATGGACTAGGCATTGAAAACCCATCTAATCACACAGCCCTTATTTTGTTTATGTTGGTAATGCCAGTGTTTAGTTTTTTTATCGCACCGATTAGCAATGCGCTATCACGCAAACATGAATTTGAAGCCGATGTTTTTGCCGCTAAACACACCAATGCGAATGATTTAGTTTCTAGCTTAGTGAAGCTGTATCGTGACAATGCTTCAACGCTAACGCCTGACAAACTTTATTCGGCGTTTCATGATTCACACCCATCTGCGTCGATTCGTATTAACCATCTCAAGGCCAGTGAAAGCTAACCTACTCAGCTTACTACTACTGCCTAGCTTGAGCTGGGCTGTGCCAAATATTAGTGATGGAAAATTATTGTACGATGAAAGTTGCGCAAAATGTCATCACACACCCTATCAAAGCCTAGGTTGGAATGAGATGACTAATCGCACCGAGCTTCGCCACATGATTGAGGCTTGTAGCAATCATTTTCAACTCGAGTGGAATGCCCAGGATATTGAAGATACAACTGAATTTTTAAATACTGAATTCTTATTTTTGGAAAAATAAGCGGTATACTCTAACCATACAACGGAGAAAGTTATGAAAAAACAACTAATCGCATTAGCAATATTAAACGCAGCATCTACCACCTTTGCAGAATCTGACACACAAGATCGCCACGATGAGGCTTGCGTCAGTTGCCATATTATTGAACATGATGATGACTTCTATACTCGAGAAGTAACACGCATGAAAACCTTATTAGACTTGCGTCGCCAAGTGAGTATTTGTACAGCAGCCTTTAATGTGGACTGGTTCCCTGAAGAAGAAGCGAGTGAAGTTAAATTTTTAAATGACAAATATTACAAATTGCAAAAATAATTGGACTTAACACGACGCCAAAAATGGCGTATTGAAAAAATCCAAGCTGAGCGCATTGCCAGAGCCAATCGTGTTGCTGATGGTAACAATATCCAGCTAAACGATAGCGATGCACAAACTGGCTTAGTGATCACTCGCTATGGCCAACACTTATTGGTTGAAAGTGAATCGGACGAGCTTTTCCAATGTACCGGACGACGAAATATTGAACTCTCAGTTGCGGGCGATCAAGTTATCTTTCAGACAACGGAAGATAACAAAGGTGTGGTTACCGCCCTGTTGGATCGCGCCAACTCACTGACCCGGTCTCAAAAACTCATTGCTGCTAATATTGACGAGCTTTGGCTGGTAGTCGCCATTGAGCCACACTATCAATTTGAGCTGATTGATCGATATTTAGTGGTGGCTGAAAATGCTGGATTGCCGATTAATATCGTGGTGAATAAAATTGAGCTAAGTGATGATTTTGAGCAAGTGAAATATGATTTTTCTATGTACGAATCAGTCGGTTACAAGGTTAGTTATTTGAGCGTTAAAGAACAAACCAATGTGGCCAAATTTAAAGCCCAACTTAACCATAAAACTCATATTTTTTTAGGCCAATCGGGCGTGGGAAAATCATCACTCATTAATGAGTTAATTCCCGATCTTAACTTGCGCGTCAATGAGCTTTCCAGCAAAAGCAAACTTGGTAAGCACACCACCACCAACACTACGCTTTATCATATTCCATCAGGGGGTGATTTAATTGACTCACCGGGTATTCGTGAATTTCAATTAGATGATCTTACTGATAAAGAAATTTTGAGTGGCTTTAGAGAGTTTAAGCCATTTATTGGCGAGTGTAAATTTAGAAATTGTGTGCACATCAAAGAGCCAAAATGCGCGATCAAAACCTCGGTTGAAAATGGCGATATTCATCCGATGCGTTACACCAATTATTTGCAATTAATTGGTGCATAAATGGACGTTAGCGTTGTTAGTAAAATATCGGAAATTGATAGCACGCAGTGGAATGCGTTAATCCCCGATAACAACCCTTTTTGCAAGCATGAATTTTTAAGTACTTTAGAAGATCATAATTGTGTGGGTGAAAAATTTGGCTGGATTCCTAGGCATGTCGTTATTCACGAAAACGACCAACTCATTGGCGCTGCAATTTTGTATGAAAAATACAATAATTATGGTGAGTTTGTTTTTGATCACGTTTGGCATAATGCCTACGAGCGCCACGGTTTAAACTACTATCCAAAACTAACTTCCTCCATCCCTTACACACCAGCAAGTGGTGTGCGATTTTTGGCCAGTAAAAATGATGAAAATCGCATATTCCCCATGCTTTTAGACGCCATTGTCAATATTTGCGAAAAAATTAATGCCAGTAGTTTTCATTGTCTTTTTCCGAGCAATGGGATTGATTTTTTAAAAAAATCGTCACTTTTTATTCGAGATGACTGCCAATTTCATTGGAATAATGACAATTATGCTGATTTTGATGCCTTTTTAGCCAATTTAAAGCAAAAAAAGCGCAAAAACATCCGACAAGAGCGATCAAAGGTTAAAAAATCTGGGGTTATTATTCGTCAATTAGATGGAAATAGCGCTAAAGAGGTCGATTGGCAAAATTTCTCAAATTTTTACACTCAAACATTTCTAGAGAAAAGTGGTACACCAACATTAAATTTTGATTTTTTCAAATCAATCGCCAAATCAATGCCGGAACAGGTGTTGTTATTTTTGGCTGATCTAAATGGTGAATGCGTTGCTGGATCGCTCATGTTTAAAAGCGACACCCATCTTTACGGTCGCCATTGGGGCTGTTCTGAGCAAGTTGATCACCTGCATTTTGAAGCTTGTTACTATCAAGGTATTGAATATGCCATTAAACATAAGTTGCAAGTGTTTGAGCCTGGTGCACAAGGTGAGCACAAAGTCGCCAGAGGCTTTGTACCAACTTTAACACAATCGGCTCATTGGATTAAAGATGAGGGCTTTAAACAACCAATTAAGGATTTTTGCAAGATGGAGCAAGAACACATTCAAAAATATATGCAACAAGTTAACACTCACAACCCATACAAAAACCCATGAAGCAATATTCACCTTCTTGCGATCAAAACAAAGATCCAATCTTAAGTGTTATTAAGCCACTGCTAAATGGTGTTAATTCTGTACTTGAAATTGGTAGTGGCACAGGGCAACATAGCGTATATTTTGCCAATGCATTAGCGCATCTATCTTGGCAGGCGAGCGATCAAGCAATGTATTTACCCAGTGTGAATGCTTGGATAAAAGAAGCAAAACTTAGCAACACACCTAAAGCTTTAGAGCTTGATGTAACTGGCAATTGGCCTGATACAATTTATGAAGCAATATTCTCTGCCAACACCGTGCATATTATGAGCTGGGAGATGGTGTTAGGGGTTTTTAAGGGAGTAAGCGGCGTGCTGGAAAATAACGGCCTATTTATGCTTTATGGGCCGTTTAATTACAATGGACAATACACCAGCGAAAGCAATGCAAATTTTGATCTGTGGCTGGCACAGCAAAACCCGCAAAGCGCTATTCGCGATTTCGAAGCGCTTAATCAGCTGGCCAAACAATATGGTTTGGAGTTAATCGAGGATTATGAAATGCCAGCGAATAATCGAATTTTGGTTTGGAAGAAAACCCAACCCTTTTAGGGATTCATTTTCTCCAGGCCTTGCTTGGTGAAATAAATTCTAGAGCCTTTGATTAAATTAAACAACAATACTGCATTTGATAAAGCCATAATTACCCCTGCAATGATTTGATAGTTTGAATCAAATACCAGTGCAATAAGTGACAATAGGGTAAATACATGCAAGATAAACTGAACTGTGGTTAATTTCTTTCCAATCAATTCGCTCATGGTTGGCATGTTCATGTAACCTTTGTTATTTAAGTGAAACCAAACCAAAAATGGCAAAATTTTGTACACTATTCCAGTGATCGTTGACATGGCAAAACCATACAAAAATATAAGCACTGCTAGTGTATTTAATTGAGCAATATGCAGCCATTCACTGGCCAGTGAAATACTAATGGCACTTAACAACATCAACATAGAAAAATACCAATAATAGGTACTGGTATCGGTAACCTTACGCTTTCTATTGAACAATAATGAGATGGTGGTAATGGCGTAATCAGACAGCAGTAAAGATACAAATATCTTAAACAATAAATATAAAGAAGTGTCGCCTGAAAACAAAGCAAAACTAAGCCCAACCAATAAGGCGAAAATAATCTTGATGGCGTATTTGGTATAAAGATCAGGGTAAGTTTCAGCTACGTAAAACATAGGAATTACTTGATAAGATACACCAATAATTAGCATAACCACCCAGCCCAATATGCTAAAAATAATATATGTATAAAGAATGGTCTGATGATATTCTGAAAAGCTTGCGTTGTCATGAGATAAGAGTAAATATCCCGCCAAAAATAATGCAATTGTTAGCGATGCCAAGGCACCAATAAAGGCTTTAATAGTTGGGGTAACACTCTTAGCATTTTTGAGCGTAAGCGCTGTAGCAACAACAAACACTATAAAAGCGCTCAGCAACATCACCATGGCAACAATCATTAAAGTTGCTTGGTAAGCATAAAACGCATACGCAAAAACAAGCAGCCCGATTGACAACAGCCCATGCACGAGTGGTGCAATAATTTGCTGATGTTTTAAAGCAACACCAGCAGTTACTGGCAGCATCTGAAACATGATGCCAAGCATAGTCATAGCCAAAAAACCCAAGGCAATAAAATAAGTAAAAATCATCACTCCTGATGAAGTTTGAGACTCCAAAGAAGGTACAAATCCTAAAACAAACAGCCCAGCCAATAGAGCAAAAATAGGGCTGGTGATAAAAAATAGAAGCGGAATTCTTAAGGGTGGTGCTTGATCTAATGACAACGAGGAATTAAACATAGATTAACTCTGATGATGAATCATAAGCTCAAAAAATTGCATTTATTCAAATTCCATTTGTTTAAAAATACGCTCAGCATTTTGCTTATGCAATTCTCTGTAGGTTCCACGATCTCTAAACATTAATTGATCGATATTGTAAGCCTCATACAAGCCACCGTCCTCATCAAGTACTCTTTCAACTTCAGCACGCATGTAAACTAAATAATCCTTGGTGAATTTAGTGATGGTTGCTAAATCTGTCGGCTCACCATGGCCAGGGATAATAATTTCAGGTTCAAGTGCCTCGATCTTATCCCAAGTTTCAATCCAAGCTGCGGCATTGGTATGTGGAAAAATTGGCAACATGCGCTCATTAAAAGCGGTATCGCCACTAATTAATAACTTTTGCTCAGGTAGCCAAAGTTGGATATCATCTGGAGAATGCGATGCACCAATTTGCATTAGCTCTATTTTAGTGCCACCCATTGGCAAGTTAAGTTTTTCTTTAAAAGTGAGGTCAGGGCGTACAACCACCGTACCAATTAGCTTATCTTTTTGTACGCGTAAAGAACGCGCATAAATATCTTCACCTCTACTCTTAATTTCTTTATCGGCTTCAACATGAGCAACAATAATAGCACCCTGCTCTTTCCAATAATTTGAGCCTAAAATTGCATGACCTTGTGAATTTTCCAACACCACATATTTAACCTTTTGGTCGGTTACCTTTTTGATTTCTTCATGCATGGCTTTAGCTACAAGGTAGCTACCCCCAGCATTGAATACTAATACACCATCAGTGGTTACAATAAATGAGAGGTTGTTATTATGATTTGAATTTTCATAAGTGTATGGCTGTGTGGCGCCAATTGCAGAGTAAACACCCGGTGCTATTTCTGTAGGCAAACGATACAAAATATTATTTGGCTCATGATCACTAATTCTAACTAGGGAGAATTCTTCTTTCCACGTAAAGAAACCGTCGGCGTAATTTTTGACATTGGTGTAACCCATGTTTTCTAAGGTTTTGGCGGCGAGTGGCGAGCGTAAGTTGAGACCACAATAAACAATAATTGGCGTATCTTTAGATTTTGCATAATCACCAATTTGGAACTCTAGCCAGCCGCGAACAATATTTACGTTTTGGCCGCGTTTAATAGTGCCTGTGTATTTAAGCTCAGACGGCGTACGCACATCAATCAAAATTACACTCGCATCCTCATTAAGGATTTTATTCAATTCTTCTGTATTGATATTAACAATTTGCTTGTTAACCGATTCCAACATTATATGGCCATCAACAATATCGATATCTGCTTGAGAATTTAATACGGTAAGTGCAGTGGCAATGGTTAGGATTTTTTTTAACATAGGCTTTGATAGGGTGAGTATTTGAGCTCAATTATCACATATAGGGTGACTCTATGCCAGAATTTGATTTTTTTAATAGATGAAAGAGAAAGTGAAAAAACCAACCTTAAATTATCAATTAATTAACAGCCGTCTAAATAACAACTTCACCCTGCTGGATTGGAAAAAATAGCGCTGTATTATCACCAATAATCTCAAGTTTAGCATTGTTCTTTTGCGCCAAATACTGCAAAGTTTTTTGACTAAAAAAACAAACATGTGTCGGGTCATTTTTGTAATACCAAGTGGCAAAATCAACCTTATTAGTTAATAGTTGCGTCATTACTGCCAGCACACCTTTGGGATTTAACAAAGAAAACAATCGGTCAATTTCAAACCTCGGATTAGGTAAATGCTCTAGCACTTCTGTTGCAGTAATAAAATCATACTTGCGTTCAAATACTTGGGTGTTATTAGCATAATACTTATCAAATAAATCAACCTCATGGCCTTCACTTTCAAACATTAAAGATAGTGTTGGACCTGGGCCACAGCCAAAATCCAAGCCTTTGGCTTGGGGTTTAATATGCTTTAAAACTGGATTAAAAACCGTTGACAGAAACTGGCGATAGCCTTTGTCATTGGGGTTATTCTGATGAAGGTCATAACGGGATTTTTCATCCGCATTATTCAAATGAAAACGCTTAGGCAAAAACACTAATTCACACTTAGAACAGCGTAAGTAGTGAGAATTCTCATTTGAATAATAAAGCTGAGTTTGGCTAGCGCCGCACAAGACGCAAGTAAAGTCTTGATTCATTGTGCAGCACTCAAACTAATTAGTGTGAACAAGATCCAGAATGGACGTGACCGTGCTCTAGCTCATCAACAGTTGCTTCTCTAACATTTTCAATACTAACGTTAAAGTGAAGCATTTGACCCGCCAAAGGATGGTTAGCATTAATCGTAACCGTCTTTTCATTGATTTTTTCAACATGAACAATAAATGGATTGCCCTGCTCATCTTGCGATTGCAATTCCATTCCTATTTCGATATTATCAATACCCTCTAACGCCTCTAAAGGAACCTCTTGAATGCCCTCTTCATGATGAGCGCCGTAGCCATCTTCTGGTGCAACAGAAACATCACAAGATTCACCAACTTTCATGCCTTCAAGCGCTTTTTCCAAACCAGGAATAATATTGCCATGACCTTGAATAAACGGCATAGGATCATTACCTTTGGATGAGTCAATTACATCGCCGGCATCGTTTTTAAGCGTGTAGTGCATTTCAACTACTGCGTCTTTTTTTACTGTCATTTTTTCTCCTAGAATAAATTTAAATTTTTAGTTATTAGCTATGTAGGGGTGAATTTTATTTATTCAACCAGCGACCTTGTGCAAACCACAATAACCATGCTGCTATAAACAATCCAAACACACTGTCTTGAATCCAAGAATCAACAGAGTATTGCTTAACTACAAGTGCCGCCAAGAATAACACCAATACAGCAAAGCCAGTTTTACATTTGATACGATGCTTGCGTAGCTCATGTCTAGCGCAATGCAAAACTACATCAACTAAGTTCTTGAACGGGTAGATCAATAAGAAGATGATGATTGGCGTTAAAATCACCGATAAAGCAATTGAAATAAATCCATCGACATCTGCCTCAACAAAACCCAAATAAGCGCCAATATCCATTCCTGCTAAGGTCGAGATAACATAATCTCCTGGAAGTGAAAGCCATTCAATAATCGTTTGTAATAATGCGTCGTTTGATGTGATATTTTCTGAATTGTTCATAATTATTTTTTTAACTTTAGTGTGCGAATTATGCACTAAATGTATAAATTCAAGACAATAAAAAGGGCTTGCATCTCTGCAAACCCTTTAATAATATGGTGGGGCGTGAGCGATTTGAACGCTCGACCAGCGGATTAAAAGTCCGATGCTCTACCAACTGAGCTAACGCCCCATATTAGTTTTTCAGCACTAAGTGCGAAAAGTGAAATTATACATTATCCTTATTCAAAAACAACCAAAAATTAAGCTTTATTTACCATTTCTTTTAAGCTTTTTCCTGGCTTAAAGAAAGGTACATATTTGGCTTCAACTTTCGTTCTTTCATTGGTTTTTGGGTTGACACCTTGACGTGCTTTTCGATGCTTTTTTATAAAAACACCAAAGCCTCTAATCTCTACCCCTTCACCCGATACAATTGATTGTGTGACTCTATCAATGATTAAATCAACCATGTGCTTAATGTCTGATTTTGCAAGATTTGAGTTTTCTGTCAAGTTTTGAATTAAATCTGTTTTTTTCATAATTTCACCATAAAAAAGGCCGCTTTGTATTTCTACGCAGCGGCCTTTTTATTGACTAAGGGTTACTTATCTTTAGCTTGCTTAAGTAAGTCACCTAAAGTTGAACCAGTTGCATCATCAGAAGACTGCTTATTGTAGTCTGCCATTGCTGCTTGCTCCTCAACTGAATCTTTCGCTTTAACACTAACTGCGATATTACGAGATCTTCTGTCAACGTTCATAATCACAACTTCGATTTCAGCACCTGTCTTCAATACAGTAGTTGCATCTTCAACACGCTCTTGTGAAATTTCACCTGCTTTTAGGTAACCAGTGATATCTTCAGCAAGACCGATAACAGCACCACGAGGATCAACCTCTAAGATAGTACCCTTAACAATAGCACCCTTCTTATTAGCTGATGCATATTGCATAAAGTCATCTTCAGAAAGCTGCTTAATACCTAAAGAGATGCGCTCTTTTTCTGCATCAATATTAAGAATAACAACTTCTAATTCTTGACCTTTAGAATAGTTGGCAACTAACTCTTCAGAAGATTGCTTATCCCAAGAGATATCAGCTAAGTGAATTAGGCCATCGATGCCACCTTGTAAGCCAACAAATAAACCAAAGTCAGTAATTGACTTAACGTTTACGATGATTTTATCACCTTTGTTTTGAGTTGCCTCAAATGCTTCCCATGGGTTTTCTAATGCTTGCTTCATTGATAATGAAATACGGTGCTTAGATTCTTGAACGTCTAATACTACTACGTCAACTTCTTGACCTAGCTTAACGATCTTAGAAGGGCGTGCATTTGCGTTAGTCCAGTCCATTTCAGAAACGTGAACCAAGCCTTCAACGCCGTCTTCGATGCGTACAAATGCTCCGTAGTCGGTAAGGTTAGAAACTGTACCAGTAACTTTCTTGCCGATAGGTAAGCGATCAGAAATGTTATCCCAAGGGCTGGCAGTAAGCTGCTTAAGACCTAGTGATACACGCATCTTCTCTTTGTCGTAGTTAAGTACCACAACTTTAATGTTGTCGCCAATTGTAAGCTTCTCAGATGGGTGATTAACACGCGTCCAAGAGATGTCTGTGATATGTAGCAAACCGTCAACACCGCCAAGATCAACAAACGCACCGTAGTCAGCAAGGTTCTTAACGATACCGTCAATTTCCTTACCTTCTTCAAGTGTTTCAAGTAATGCTTCGCGATCAGCCGAATTAGCTTCTTGCATAACTGCTTTTCTAGAAATAACGATGTTATTTCTAACTTCATCCATTTTAATAACGATTGCTTCAATTTCTTGACCTGTAAGGTATGAGAAATCTTTAACAGGACGCACATCAACTAATGAACCTGGTAAGAACGCTTTAACAACGCCAATATCAACTGTAAGACCACCTTTAACAGCGCCAGTAACAATACCAGTAACAGTTTCTTTAGAATTCATTGCTGTTTCTAATGACTGCCATAACTTGATGCGTTTCGCTTCAGTGTGTGACAATAATGTATTACCCAGGCCATCATCGATTGATTTAAGAGCGACTTCTACTACATCGCCTTCTGCAACTTCTAATTCACCTTGTGGGTTTTTAAATTCGTCTAGAGAGATAAAACCCTCTGATTTTAAGCCAACATTTACAATCGCTTTTTCACGATTAATGCTAACGACAGTACCCATTAATAAGGCACCTACTTTTACGTTTTGTTGTTCTACACTGTTCTCAAACAGTTCAGCAAATGATTCTGACATATTTTCTTCTTTGAGTTTGACCGGTAATTTTTTAGACTATTTACGGTATTACGCCTAATGCATATCGGGTTAGTTTATTTATAAAGCTTAACCGCTTAAGCTTTAACCAGTTCGCTCACTTGAGCGATAACCTCATCCAATGATAACTCAGTGGTATCAATGACTAAGGCATCTTTTGCAGGTTTTAAAGGTGAATGTTTACGCGAACTATCACGAGCGTCTCTTGCTTCAACCTCTGCTAAGATTTGCGATATTATACCCTGATGACCTTGCGCTTGCAATTGTTTTAGGCGTCTATTAGCGCGTTCTTCACTGCTCGCAGTTAAGTAAACTTTATAGGTTGCATTTTTAAAAACCACCGTACCCATATCACGACCATCTGCCACCAAACCAGGTGAGGTAGCAAAATCCTGCTGACGCTTTAAAAGTGCAGCGCGAACCACGCCAATTGAAGCTATTTTTGAAGCCTTCTCGCCTGTTTTCTCTGTGCGTAAAATTTTAGATACATCCTTACCATCAAGATAAACACTGACTAGTTCACTATCTTTATGGGTTTTAAAGGCAAGATCTAGATTTTTGGCAATTTCTTCTAATGCATTTTCATCGGCAATATCTACACCTCTACTTTCAACTGCCAAAGCAAAAGCGCGATAAATAGCACCAGAATCTAATAAATCCCAACCTTGTTGCTGTGCAACAACTCGAGCAACCGTACCTTTACCAACGCCACTTGGTCCGTCAATGGTTAAAACTGAAATTATATTTTGACTCATTTATCTACACCTTTAAACTCAGACACTCTAATTTTTCCATTAACCACTCTTGATTGGCGTTTATCAAGTTTGTTCATTTTTTTCCAAAAAGCCTGATTAAGATCAAAATCAGCACTAATCGCTGTACCCATGAGTAAAATCAATAAATCTGCTGATTCTTCTGCCAAGTCTTCATTAGATTTTCCTTTGGTTACGCAAGCCGATATCTCGCCCAATTCTTCCGCCATTAGTGCCACACGATAAGTCAAATCTTCACCACCATTATTTTTAAAATCGTGTTTATTATGAAAATCTTGAATAGCTGTTAGCATATCCTGATAAGAATTTTTATTCATGTATTTTTTTCCACTACTTTTTGGCATAACTTAACAAACTCATTTAAAGATAAATCATTTTTTGCGTCATTCGTGCGCCAAACACATATTTTAAAATTTGCCGAACCTGTTCCATCACCAACATGGTCAACACTTGGCAATAGGGCAAATTTTTTCTTATACTTTCGTCTACCTTTTTTGGCTTCTTCATTGTTCCACTTACTTAGTAAATTCCAGTTTAATCTTTCACCCGTGTAAACATCTAACTCACCACACTCACACACAGCCTGATGAATGGCTTCTTTATATTCTTTATTGGTTGATTTGGTGTTGCCCCTTTTTTTATCCCTTTCAAAATGTGTATGTGCTTTTCTTGTCAACCACTTCTCATAATCAGCCTGAGAATGGAAATCTATTAAAAAATTAGGTTGTTGGTATTTTTTTGTCATTTTTTTTAACTTTCACTTCAACACTTCCTCTATTTAAACGAGTATTTTCGTTTTGTACAAGGCAGATATTTCAAAATACGAGGGAGCATAGGTGAAACTATGTGACTGAATATTTTTAAACATCTAACACAGTAGAAAATGCAAAGACGAAATTTAAGTTTCAGGGCGCATATGCGGGAATAACAATACATCACGAATAGAAGCAGAATCGGTAAACAACATTACCAAGCGATCAATGCCAATACCCTCACCAGCCGTTGGCGGCATGCCGTATTCCAGTGCACGAATGTAGTCAGCATCGTAATGCATGGCTTCATCATCGCCCGCATCTTTCTCAACCACTTGCGCTTTAAAACGCTGTGCTTGATCTTGAGCATCATTAAGCTCAGAAAAACCATTAGCAATTTCACGTCCACCAATGAACAATTCAAAACGATCAGTAATAAACGGATTGTCGTCATTACGACGTGCTAAAGGCGAAACTTCAGTTGGATACTCGGTAATAAAAGTTGGTTGCATGAGTTTTTCTTCAACGGTGGCCTCAAAAATCTCAATTTGGATTTTGCCCAAGCCCCAATTATCTTTAACTTCAATACCTAATTTTTTAGCCGTTGCTTTAGCATTGTCTTTATTTAAATCCTGCGCACTAAAACTCGGATTGTATTCAAGAATCGAATCAAACACACTAATGCGATTAAACCCTTTAGAGAAGTCAAAATCATCACCCTGGTAATGAATTGTAGCACTGCCACAAACATCAACAGCAATACCGCGAAACAGCTTTTCAGTAAGATCCATTAAATCATGGTAAGTGGCATAAGCTTGATAGAATTCAATCATAGTAAATTCAGGATTATGACGTGTTGACAGACCTTCATTTCTGAAATTACGGTTAATTTCAAACACTCTGTCCATGCCACCAACAACCAGGCGCTTTAAATAAAGCTCTGGGGCAATACGCAAATACATATCAATATCTAATGCATTATGATGCGTCTCAAACGGCTTAGCGGTCGCACCACCAGGAATAGTTTGCAACATTGGGGTTTCCACCTCCATGAAATCTGCATCATTAAAAAAGTGTCGAATATAAGTAACAATTGCACTGCGGCGTTTAAAGGTACTACGTACCTCTTCATTGATAATTAAATCAACATAGCGCTGACGATAGCGGGTTTCTTGATCCGACAAGCCGTGAAATTTTTCAGGTAATGGGCGTAATGATTTGGTTAATAGCTTAATGCTGTCAACCCGTATTGAAAGCTCGCCAACATTGGTTTTAAATAGCGTACCCATTGTGCCTACAATGTCACCAATATCCCATTTTTTAAATTGCTCGTTGTAAAAATTTTCAGGCAATTCATCACGAGTAACAAACACTTGGATTCTAGCACTTGAATCTTGCAGAGTAGCAAAGCTAGCTTTACCCATTACGCGCTTAAGCATCATTCGACCAGCAATAGAAACCTTGATAGATTTCTGTTCTAATTCTTCTTTAGAAAACTGATCAAAATCATTAATGAGATCTTGAGCTAAATGTTCAGGTTTAAAATCATTAACAAAAGGATTGCCAACTTCTCTTAGCTTGTCTAATTTTGATTTTCTTTCAGTGATTAATTTATTATCGTCTTGATTACTCATAAGAGTTGGCTCTGTGTTTTATGTTCTAATTCTTGCCGTGCCAATTGCTTGGCTTTGATTAAATCCTGTTTAGACTGCATCATATTATCCATGCGCTTGTATAAGGTGCCACGATTATAATAGGCTTGATAAAAATTTGCATCCAATTCAATGGCTTTATTTAGATCTTCTAAAGCAAGCTCATCTTTATTGATTTTAATGTAAGCATTACCTCGATTATAAATAGCGGCAATGTAGTTCTCATCCAGGGAAATAGCTTGAGAATAAGCATTAATTGCCTCATCATTTTGTTCTAATCGATCATAACAATTACCCAAATTATTAAAAGCACCGCTATCAGTATTATTAAGCTCAATAGCTTGCTCAAAATAGCCGATAGCTGAACTAAAATTTTCTTTTTCTTGCTCTAAATAAGCCAAACAAAAATACGCCTCAGCACTATTTGGATTGGCCTGAATGGCATTTGACATGCTTTCAATTGCCAAATCGTCACTACCTTGCAACTGATGCAAATTTCCCAAACTTAAATAAGCATTGGCTTTTAAATTATCATCAACAGATGGATGATTAATTAAGCCATTCCAAGCTTGAATAGCCAAAGATAAATCGTTATTTTTTTGATGTGTATAAGCCTCAACCATCAGCTCACTTAATTCTTTTTCTATGCTCATGTTAGGGTGATGATTAACTTTCTAGTGTTTTTTCCAGCACGATGTTCATACAGATACAGACTTTGGTATTTACCCAAAGCAAGCTCTCCCTGAATAATTGGAATGGTTTTTGCTTCGCCAGTGAGAATCGCTCTAATATGTCCAGACATATCAAAATCACCCTCTCCATCATGTCGATAATTAGGATTTGCATCAGTCACGCTGGCTTTAAAATAATCCTCTACATCAAGCAGCAAATTAGGATCTTCATTGCCAGTAATCATTAATGATGCCGAAGTATGGGTAACAAATACATGGCACAACTGCGCAGATGCGTTGTTAATTAATTCATTAACTTGAGTGGTAATTTCAACAGCACCTCGCCCATCAGTACTAACGATTATTTCATGTTGACTCACTTTAATAAATCCTTAGCCTTACTCGTGTCAATTATTGGTGCTTGAGTGTTTTTTCTACGCTTAAATGATCGAACAAAAAAGAAAATACCGAATAATAAAAAGGCAAATGGTGCATACCACAATAAATAAGTATTAATATTAACAGGTGGCTTAAATACAACAAAATCACCATATCGATCAGTCATATAACGGCGAATTTGATCATCTGTTTTTTGGGTAGTGATCAGCTCTCTAACCTTTTCACGCAAGTCTTTAGCAAGGCCAGCATTGGATCCGCCAATACTTTGGCCTTGACAAACTGGGCAGCGAATCTCATCAATCAAATTGCGGTAACGCTGTTCTTGTTGTGTATTAACAAAGCTATTTGCTTCAATACTTTCAGCAAATACAGGTTGAAAAATTAATAGCATAATACACAAGCCAACTCTTTTAACTAGCGCCATTGTTTGGGTAAAATTTTGCATACTTAACTTTTTAATCTTAAAACCTAGATTTTACACTCGTCAGACGTTGTAAAAAGGAGATCCATGCCATTAATTACACTTGATAACATTTCTTTGAGCTTTTCAGATAAGCCAATTTTGAATCAAGTCAGCTCTACCATTCTTAAAGGTGACAAAATTGCACTGATCGGTCGAAATGGTGAGGGGAAATCAACTTTCATGCGTATTTTGGCAGGCACAATTGAGCCTGATGATGGCAAGTTAAAGATTAAAAATGGTATCACTGTTAGCTATTTAGAGCAAACACCACCCGAAGATAACGATAAAACTCTATTTGATATTGTTGCCGAAGGTCTGAGTGAAATTGGTGACATTCTAACTAAATATCAACATCTAATTAAACAAGGTAAGCTTGATGAAGCTGGAAAATATCAACAAAGAATTGACCAACTTGATGGCTGGCAATATCTACATAAAATTGAAGCCACTCTTAATCGCTTCAACTTAAATGGTGACACAACGCTTGCTACCCTATCTGGCGGTTGGCGCAGACGTGTTATGCTGGCTCGAGCTCTCATTCAAGAGCCGGATGTTTTACTATTTGATGAGCCGACCAACCACATGGATATTACCGCCATTCTTGACTTAGAAAGAATGCTCAGAGAATATCATGGCACCTTAATTTTAATTAGCCATGATCGCTCGTTTGTTGCAGGCATTGTTAACAAGGTTTTTGATTTGGACCGTGGTAATTTAAGTGTGTTTGAATGCGGCTATCGAGATTACGTTAAACGTAAAGATGAGCAATTGCATGCAGAAGAACTTGCCAATGTTCGCTTTGATAAAAAACTCGCCCAAGAAGAAACCTGGATCAGACAAGGTATTAAAGCGCGTCGTACCCGTAATGAAGGCAGAGTGCGAGCCTTGAAAGATATGCGCAGCTCTTTTATCAACCGTCGAGCCAAAAAAGGCAATGTAAAAATTCATGCACTTGAAGACGAAAACAGATCCTCTAAAGTTGTATTTGAAGTTAAGAAAATTTCTTACGAGATTGCAGACCTGACACTTATTAAAGACTTCTCTATGCTGGTGTTAAAAGGTGAAAAAATCGGCATCATTGGCGGCAATGGCACTGGAAAATCAACCTTTATCAAATTACTATTAGATGAGCTACAGCCCAGAAAAGGCTACATTCGTCGATCAAAAACTATTCAGCTGGCCTATTTTGATCAAATGCGTGAAAACCTTGATCCTAATATGAAAGCCATGGACTTTGTTTCAGGTGGTCGTGAGCATATCGATGTTGGTGGCAAGAGTAAGCACATTATTGGTTATTTGCGTCAATTTTTGTTTACTGGCAAACAAGCCATGGCGCCGATCAAAATGTTTTCTGGTGGTGAAAAAAATCGACTCATGTTGGCTAAAATTCTTTCACAGCCTGCCAACCTTTTAGTTCTCGATGAGCCTACCAACGACCTTGATGTTGAAACCTTGGAATTACTAGAAGAAATGCTAGTAGATTACAAGGGAACACTAATCCTTATTTCTCATGATAGAACCTTCTTAAATAACGTTGTTGGCTCTACTGTGGTACTTGATGGCGATGGCGTGATTAATCAATACGCTGGTGGTTATGATGATTATCTAATTCAAAAACAAGATAAGATAATTGCCGAAAAACCGAAGAAAAAACCCAAAGAAAAAGTACAACAAATAGCTGTTCAAACTAATAAAAAACTAACCTACAAGCAACAACAAGAGCTTAAAAGTTTACCCGGAAAAATCGAAAAGACTGAAATAGAAATTGGTGAAATTCAACTACAATTATCAGATCCTGAATTTTTTCAAACTGACAAATCTCAAGATGCACTTATTCGCTTAGCCAGATTAGAGGCTGATTTAGAGCGATATTTTGATAAATGGGGAGAATTAGAATGAAGCGCGTACCGCTAATTGTTGACTTGGATCACACCCTAATTAACACTGATTTATTATATGAATCGTCTATTGGTGTATTAAAAAAACAACCTTGGATAATTTTTCTTTATCCATTTTGGTTTCTTAAAGGCAAGGGTTACTTAAAAAGTCAATTAGTGAAACGCTTTGAAATTGATGTGGCTAAGCTACCTTATATTCAAGCCACTATTGATTATATCAATGAGCGAAAAAAACAAGGCGACGTAATTATTTTGGCAACTGCTTCATATAAGGATTATGCTTTTTCTGTTGCCAAACATATTAAATTATTTGATGATGTAATGGCCAGCAATGCTGATTTCAACCTATCTTCTCATAACAAGGCGGATAAATTAGTCGCGCGATTTGGCAAGAAAAACTTTGATTATATGGGTGATCACATGCGTGACATGCCAGTTTGGGAGGTATCTAATTTGTCAATATTGGTAAATGTAGATGACAAAATAATCAGTCGCACTACACATCTAAATACATTGCTAATTTCAAAGAAGGGTTAACCCTCTAGTACGTATGACATGGTTCCTAATATTAGATAAATAGCAGTTGTTACTATTAATGTCGCTGCAATAACACGAGCCATTTTTAGATTTTTACCTAGCACTCTATTGCTAATAAACCACACACAATAACCAACAACAAAAGCAATAATTAATAGGCGAATTAAAAACATAATACTAATTGGATTATTTAAGAGATTCGACTATTTTAGTCGCTAATGCTAAATTAATACCATTTACTTTTTGAATTTCATCAATCGAAGCGCTTTTGATTTCTTGCAATCCGCCAAAATAATTCAGCAATGCACTACGCCTTAATTTACCAACACCTTTGATTGACTCTAAGGGCGACGTGGTACGATTTTTACCACGCTTTAATCGATGGTTTTTAATCGCAAAACGATGTGATTCGTCACGAATATGATTAATCAGCATCAATGCCGGATCATGCGGTGGTAGATTTATTTTATTAATCTTGTCATTTTCAATGGTAATTAAAGTTTCCAACCCTGCTTTGCGCTTCTCTCCTTTGGCCACGCCAACCAATTGAATATCATCAACTCCAATAGAATTCATTACCATCACTGCTTGATTAAGCTGACCTAGCCCACCATCAATAAAAACCACATCAGGCAAGGGTTTTTTCTCTTTTAGTAATTTAGAATAGCGTCTAAAAATCACCTGATTCATGGCTGCGTAATCATCACCTGGAGTAACGTTTTTAATGTCAAATTGACGATATTTACTAACTTTTGGCACACCCTTTTCAAATACCACACAAGATGCTGTAGTCGCCTCTCCCATCATATGACTAATATCAAAACATTCCATATACTCCGGCAAAGATTTCAAATTTAAAATACTTTGCAAATGAACCAAAGTAGATTTTTTTCTAAATCTTGCCAATAAGTTTTGATTTAAGTTCTCCCTTAAGGTTAAATTAGCAATGTTCAAATAGTGCTTTTTATCTTTATTGGGTGTATCGATAATATAAGTATTAAGCGCTTCAGAGATGAGCTTCTTGTCCTTTAATTTATGACTAATTAACAACTGCTTTGGCGTATCTTTACCCAAATAATACAATGGCAAGAATGCACTCAATACATGTTCAACTTCTCGATAGGAGGAATTTTTAGGCAGGATAAACTCTTGCCCAACTTGCTTTCCAGAGCGAATAAACAGCACTTCAATTGCATTAACACCATCTTGCTGAAGAGCAGAGATCACGTCTAAATCAGCAGTAGAATTAGATGCATGTTGCTCTTGTATTTTACGCAAATCAATTAACTGATCACGCATTCTGCCAGCAAGTTCAAAATCTTGATCAATTGAGGCTGTTTGCATTTTTTTCGATATTTTGTCGAGTGTTTGTTTACCTTTTCCAGCTAAAAACAAAGACATCATGGCTACATCTTGTTGATAGTTTTCATCATTTATATGACCAACACAAGGTGCACTACAAAGACCAATTTGATATTCCAAACACGCTCTAGAGCGTGATCGATAAGTTGCATTGGTACATTGCCTAACTTTAAAGATTTTCTTCAATAAGGATAGTGAATCACGCACCACATGGGCTGAAGAAAATGGTCCAAAGTACTGATGCTTAGCAAGCTTTTTTCCTCTAAAAAATCCAACCCTAGGATGCTTATCATTACTAATAGAAATGTACGGATAACTCTTTGAATCTTTCAGTAAAATATTGTATCGTGGCATATGCTGCTTAATAAGCTCAGATTCCAACAACAAAGCTTGAGTTTCAGTAACGGTGACAATAATTTTAAAATCATCAATATTGCTGACTAACGCTCGAGTCTTGCCATCTTCATGTTGTTTTGAAAAATAATTGGCAACACGTTTTTTTAAATTTTTAGCCTTGCCGACATAAATAACTTGACCTTGTTTATCCAGCATTTGATAAACACCTGGATACTCGGTTAGATTGTTGAGTTTTTCTTTAATAGACATTTATGAAAAAAGGTAAAATATAAGGTAGTTTATTTATTTATTTAAAACAATGATTAAAACCCTAATTATTATATTCAGTATTTTCTTTAGCAATCTAACTTTGGCAGTGGATAGTAGCTCACATAAGCAAAATATTTCAAAAGATATTAAAGATATTATTGATCCATCAGGAGCGGTAGCTTTAAACATCATGGTGAGTACATTAAGCTCATTAAAAGAATTAAAAAAACAAAATAAAGATTCTAAGGAAAATGTTGAAACGTTAATTCGTCTTAAGCTACTACCTAATCTTGCGACTGGTGTTGCTGCAAAGATTGCCCTAGATCAACATTGGGACGGATTAAATATCCAGCAAAGGCAATTTTTCCAACATTATATCTCTGAATCTCTTATCCAAGATTATATCGGGATACTGGCGAGCTATAAAAAACTCGATAGCGTTCAAATTTCTGTCGATCCCAATATCAGAAGAAAAGACAATAAAGCCATTGTCAAGTTAAATATCAGTATTAATAGCGACTCAAAACCTTTTTCTATCACTCTCAAATTAATTAGACTAAATGGCTGGAATGTTTATGATGTTGTTTTTTCTGGTGTTAGTATTGTTAAAAATTACCAAGCGCAATTTAACTCGTACATCAAGCGTAAAGGTGTAGATGCATTGATTGAAAAATCAAAAAGAAAGCTTGAAAAGTTAAAATAAAATGTACAAATTAGTCATCAAAGGTGGAAAGACTCTTAATGGATCGGTCAAAATTGCCGGCTCTAAAAATGCCACTCTACCTATTCTTTTTGCTTCAATTTTGGCAGATGGACCCTTAATATTAAACAACACTCCCCACCTGAGTGATGTCTCTACAACACTCAGATTGTTAATGGATATGGGCTCAGAGTTTATTCTTGAATCAGATAATTCATTGTTTGTTGACTCCTCAAAACTGACAAAATTCACTGCAGAATACAGCCTAGTAAAAACCATGCGTGCCTCTATTTTGTCATTAGGGCCCATGCTTGTCAAGTATGGTGAAGCTAAAATTTCCTTGCCAGGTGGTTGCGCAATTGGCATGCGACCAGTTAATTTACACTTAAAAGCTTTAGAAGATTTAGGCGCGAAGATAGAGGTTAAAAATGGCTATATCTATGCAAGTGCTGAAAAACTGATTGGCACCGATGTTCATTTTGAACAAATCACAGTAACCGCTACAGAGAATATTCTTATGGCGGCAACACTTGCTCAAGGCACAACTACTATTCATAATGCCGCACAAGAGCCAGAGATTGTAGATCTTGCCAATTGCTTAATTAAAATGGGCGCCAAAATTAGTGGCGCTGGCACTTCTGTAATTATTATCGAAGGTGTGTCTAATTTATCAGGCGCTACTTATACGGTTTGTCCTGATCGTATCGAAGCTGGAACCTATTTAATCGCTGCTGCAATTACCGGTGGAAAAATAACACTCAAAAATATTCACCATCAATCAATGCGAGCGATCATCGGCAAATTAATTGAGACCGGAGCTGAAATAAAATGCGACAAAACTAGTATTACGCTTGACATGAAAGGTAGAAGGCCAAAAGCAGTGAATGTTAGAACCAGCGCCTATCCAAACTTCCCAACAGATATGCAAGCACAATTTTGCGCCCTAAACAGTATTGCAGGCGGCCAGGCAACCATCACTGAAACCATTTTTGAAAATCGTTTTATGCATATTCCTGAGTTGGCTCGCATGGGTGCTGAGCTGAGCCTAGAAGGTAACACGGTTATTTCCAAAGGTGTAAAATTGCTCACGGGCGCAAACCTAATGGCGACTGATTTACGCGCCTCTGCTTCGTTAGTATTGGCCGGATTAGCAGCACAAGGCACAACAACAATTGAACGAGTTTATCATCTAGATCGCGGCTATGAAACCATTGAAGAAAAATTAAAATTATTAGGCGCTGATATTCAGCGCATACAAGATTAGAGAAAATTATCATGTTAACCATTGCATTATCAAAAGGTAGAATTCTAGAGCAAACTTTGCCATTATTAAAAAAAGCCGGATTAGAGATTGCTGATGAAGAGCTTAACTCTCGCAAGCTGATTCTTGATACCAATTTAGAAGATGTTAAAGTCATCATTATTCGTGCAACGGATGTACCCGTATTCGTACAACATGGCGCTGCTGATATGGGTATTGCTGGCAAGGATGTTTTGCTTGAGCATGGTGCCAATGGTTTATTTGAAATGCTAGATCTTGGCATTGCTAAATGCAAGCTAATGGTGGCTGCTAAATCTACTGATCATTTACAAGAAAATATTTTAAAAGTTGCAACCAAATACGTTAATTCTGCCAAACAATTTTTTGAGAAAAAAGGCCAGCCTTGTGAAATTATCAAGCTTTATGGCGCTATGGAATTAGCACCAGTGGTTGGATTGTCACATTGCATTGTTGATTTGGTTGATACTGGCAACACACTAAAGGCTAACGGCCTAATTCCACTAGATCATATTGTTGATATTAGCTCACGTTTGGTAGTTAACAATGCTTCATTCAAAACTAAAAATACCCAAATTAAAAGTTGGATTACAGCCATTGAAAAAAACTTATGATTAGTAAACTGTCTTCAACTCAAGCTGATTTTCAAGAGAAACTATCTTCTCTTTTGTCCTGGGAAAGTGTTTCCAATAACGATGTTGCCAAAACAGTTGATGACATCATTGCCAATATTCGAAAAACAGGTGATCAAGCATTAGTTGACTACACCAATAAATTTGATCGAATGAGTGCGGCTGATATAGGCGAGCTTACTATTGAAGTGGCTGCTCTAAAAGAGGCTTTTGATACGCTAGGCGAGAAAGAAAAAACTGCACTGCAAACTGCCGCTAATCGTGTTCAAACTTACCATCAAAAACAAAAACAAGATACTTGGACCTACGTGGAAGATGATGGCACCATGCTGGGACAAAAAATTACCCCACTAGATCGTGTAGGATTGTATGTTCCAGGCGGAAAAGCAGCCTACCCTTCATCTGTATTGATGAATGCCATTCCTGCCAAAGTAGCAGGTGTAGGAGAGCTTATCATGGTGGTACCAACACCAGATGGTATTGTTAATCAGCTAGTGCTTGCTGCTGCTTATATTTCAGGCGTAGATACGGTATTTACAGTCGGTGGCGCTCAAGCGGTTGCTGCTTTAGCTTATGGCACCCAAAGCATTCCAAAGGTTGATAAAGTTGTCGGCCCTGGAAACATTTACGTCGCCACTGCAAAACGCGTTGTATTTGGTCAAGTTGGCATTGATATGATCGCTGGTCCAAGTGAGATTTTGATTATTTGTGACGGCAAAACAAATCCTGATTGGATTACGATGGATCTATTCTCACAAGCTGAACACGATGAAGACGCTCAATCAATTTTACTTTGCCCGGATGCTGATTTTATTAGCCAGGTAGAGGCGAGCATTACCAAGCTACTTCCAACCATGGGGCGTAAAGAAATCATTGCGACAGCGCTTAAAGATCGTGGCGCTTTAATCCTAACCAAAGACATGAACGAGGCAGTTAGCATCTCTAACCAAATCGCACCTGAACATTTAGAACTTTCTGTTGAAGACCCTAAAGCCATGCTTGATGGTATTAAACATGCGGGTGCAATCTTTATGGGGCGCTACACCTGTGAATCTTTAGGTGATTATTGTGCTGGTCCAAATCATGTATTACCAACTTCTGGTACGGCAAGATTTTCTTCACCACTCGGTGTATATGATTTTCAAAAAAAATCAAGCCTAATTATGGTATCAGATGAAGGCGCTAGTGTGCTTGGTGAAATTGCTGCAACATTGGCAGATGGCGAGGGGTTACAGGCTCACGCTCAGTCTGCTCGCTACCGCATTAAATAACTTTGTCTTTTTTGTGCAAGAGGGGCTTGGCTAAAATCTATTCACCTTCTCCGAAATATAGGCCTTACTTATAACAACAGACTCACACCTTTACAAAACAAACTGTAAATGTTGAGCCGACACCCACTTTACTATCAATACGTAATTCTGCATTATGCCTATGAGCAATATGATTAACAATTGCCAGTCCTAACCCAGTTCCACCCCGCTCTTTAGATCTACCTTTGTCTACTCTATAAAATCTTTCTGTTAAGTGAACTATATGCTTTTCAGGAATGCCTTTGCCAAAATCTTGCACATCAAGACATAACTTATCATTCTCACCCTCATACCACCTGACTATAATTTTTGTTCCTTTAGGAGTATAAAACATGGAATTTTGTATTAGATTAGTACATAAGCTAATAATTTCCGTTTCAACGCCCTGGATTGTTTTATTAGTTTCAATTTCTATGGTGATTTTCCGATCAAAGTCTTGACATACATGATTGATAATTTCGTTCATATCAATATCAACACTAATATCTTGAATATCATCAGTACTTTCTAAACGTGAGAGTGTTAGTAGATCCTCGATGATATTGCGCATACGCTCAGACTGCTCATAGGATACATCAATCTGGCTAGATAATGACTTTGGCAATTCACCACTCTCTTTGATCATTTCTAAGTAGCCTGAAATCACTGTAAGCGGTGTACGCAACTCATGAGATGCGTTAGAAATAAAGTTTTTACGCATTTCTAGTGTTTTATTTCTTTGGGTAATGTCACGGGCAATTAGTAATTTTGAATCAGGACCTATTGAAATCAACTTTAACAACAACTGTGTGGATAAGTCTTTAGGGGATTCTATTTCAACTTCACTACCATCTTCGCTAGAAGATAATAGTTTGTATAACTTAGGAGAGCGAATTAAATTGTTAATGCGCTGCCCTCTATCATTCTTTACAATATTTAATAACAATCCAGATTTTTTATTACTCCAATCAATTTCATTATTTTGATTAAGGACAATAGCGGCATAAGGAAACCCTTTTAGGATGTTTTGTGATCTTTTTAACAAAACGTTCATACGCTTTTTTCTATTATTACTCTTGTTTTTTGTTTGTAATACTTGGTAATTAATCTTGTCCCAAATTCCATCACTATCTGGAGCACTATCTTGCTTAGTTCCGTCAGCCATCCAAATATAAAATTGTTGCAGCTTATGATACATCCAGATAATATAAAAAAATAAACTCAGTGTTAAGCTGATTAACCACTCATCTGTTAAAAGACCGCCAATCGAAGTTGCCAGTACAATAATAAAGAGTCTCCATTTTTCAATTAACCAAATAGAAGGTTTCATTAGCTTATGTTGGAATTAAATCGATAACCCATATTACGAATAGTTTGAATATGGCTATCTAATTTGTGTGGCTTGAATATTTTCCTAAGTCGAAGAATATGAACATCAACAGTACGTTCATCTATCGCGACAAACGTTCCCCAAACTTCATCAAGTAATTGAGATCGATCAAACACCCTATCCTTGTTTTTCATTAAAAAATGCAATAGTCGAAATTCAGTAGATCCAATACTAATAATATGGCTGTTAATTGTTAGCAAGTGTTGGGTTGGGTTGATGATAATATTGCCGATAATCAAATCATCATTAGTAGTTAACCCTTGAGATCGTCTCAATAGCGAGCGAATACGCGCATCTAGTTCTTTTAATAATACAGGTTTAGTCATATAGTCATCAGCACCCATATCGAGCCCTTTGACTTTATCCTCTTCACCAGATTTTGCTGTTAGCATCATAATTGGCAAATATTGAAGTCCAGAAAGTTTTCTGATTTTGCTAATCAGTTTAATACCGTCAATATCTGGAAGCATCCAGTCTAATAAAACCAAATCTACTGTGTTACTGCCAAGCACGCTTAATGCTCGATATCCCGTGTTAGCCTCAAGTGTACTATACTGCTTAGTCTTAAGCGATGCACTAAGCATTTCTAGTATTGTTTTGTCATCTTCAACAATTAGTATAGTAGCCATGATACAAACCTTTTTATTTTATTGTTGATCTGGATTAAATTCTGTGTGACGAACATCTTGACCTTTAACCAGATAAATCACATACTCACAGATATTTTGAGAATGATCTCCAATCCTTTCAAGTGCTCTTGCACACCAAGTAACGTGCAGCATATTTTTAATGTTACGCGGGTCTTCCATCATATGCGTTACCAATACCCTAGATACTCGATTAAATTCTTCATCAATTTGCTTATCTGTTTCCACCACTTTAGCTGCTTGCTCTATATCCATACGCGCAAGTGCATCAAGGGCATCATGCAAAATAGCGATAACCCTTTCACCAAGACTAGAAAGCTCAGCATGCATACCAATATCATCTTCTGTAGAAACCAACTTTTGAACATGACGACCAATCTTTTCAGCTTCGTCACCAATACGTTCAAGATCTGTAATCACTTTAATAATGGCAATAATAAGTCTTAAATCTCCAGCAGCAGGCTGTCTTTTAGCAATTAGCTGTGCACAATTTTCATCGATTTCAACTTCAATTTTATTAATTTTATAATCTGACTCTGCCACTTTTTTTGCAAGCTCATCATCTTGCTCAATAAGTGCAGTAACAGCACTTTCAACTTGAGCCTCAACCATACCGCCCATGTTTAAAACTTTGCTTTTAACGCTTTCTAATTCTTTGTTGTACTGCTGTGAAATGTGTTGTTGTGTTTCCATAAATAAACTCCTTGTTATCCAAATCTACCGGTAATATAGTTTTCAGTTAATTGATGTTCTGGGTTGGTAAAAACCGTATTAGTGTCGTTCACTTCAACTAAGTGTCCCATGTGAAAATAAGCTGTTCGTTGCGATACCCTAGCAGCTTGTTGCATTGAATGCGTTACAATCGCAATGGTATATTTCTTACTTAGATCAATCATCAGCTCCTCAATAACAGCAGTGGCAATTGGATCAAGGGCAGAGGTTGGCTCATCCATTAAAATAACTTCCGGATCAATTGCAATGGTTCTAGCAATACATAATCGCTGTTGTTGTCCTCCGGATAACCCAGTACCAGGCTTATGAAGTGAATCTTTAACCTCTTTAAAAAGACCTGCTCGAATTAGACTTTTTTCAACCAATTCATCTAGCTCGATTTTATTACTTGCTAAACCGTGTAGTTTTGCCCCATAGGCTACATTATCATAAATAGACTTTGGAAATGGATTAGGCTTTTGAAAAACCATACCTACCCGTGCACGTAGCAAAACTGGGTCCTGGTGTTTATGATAAATGTCTTCATTGTCTAGTTTAATGTCGCCACTAATATGGCAACCTTGAATAGTATCATTCATACGATTAAGGCATCTCAAGAAAGTCGACTTTCCACACCCAGAAGGGCCAATCATAGCAATAATTTGATTTTTTCCAATGTCAATATTGGCATCAAATATGGCTTGTTTATCATCATAAAAAACATCAACATTGCGTGTTGAAAATTTTGCATCATCAATAAAAGGTTTGCCAACCGTCTTATCAATCTCTATATCAAATTCTTCGCGCTTTTCTATATCTATCATCGACTACTACCTACCATTTCTTTTCAAATTTCTTGCGCATTATTACTGCTAAGAAATTCATTACAATTAAAAATCCCAATAACACCATAATAGCGGCAGATGTTCTTTCTGTAAATGCACGCTCAGGTGAATCAGACCACAAATATATTTGCACTGGAAGTACAGTAGAAGGATCTGTAATACCTTGTGGCACATCCGCAATAAAGGCAACCATACCAATCATTAGTAGTGGCGCAGTCTCACCTAAAGCTTGTGCCATACCAATAATAGTACCTGTTAATATGCCAGGCATAGCCGCTGGCACAACATGATGAAACGTTGTTTGTACACGCGAGGCGCCCAAACCTAATGCTGCTTCACGAATCGAAGGAGGCACGGCCTTTAGTGCAGCTCTAGAGGTAATAATAATTGTTGGAAGAGTCATCAGTGTTAATACCAAACCACCAATTAATGGCACTGATCTTGGCACCCCAAAAAGCCCAATAAATACAGCCAAGCCTAGTAAGCCGAAAACAATAGAAGGTACGGCAGCTAGGTTGTTAATATTAATCTCAATAAGATCTACCCATTTATTGTTTTTTGGCGCAAATTCCTCTAAATATATAGCCGCTGAAACACCAATGGGAAAAGATAACAACATAGTCACAAGCATTGTTAGTAATGATCCAATCATAGCACCCTTAATACCTGCCTGTTCGGGCTCTCTAGAATCACTTTCAGTAAAAAAACTGACATTAAATCGTTTTTCAAGACGATTTTCAGCTAATAGCTTATCAACCCAAACTAATTGAAAATCTTTAAGCCTGCGATCTGACTCTGGCAGAGATCTATCAATACCGCCTTTCATAAATACGTCTACATCATCCCTAGCCAAGAACCATAGAGATTGCCTAGTATTAATAACACTTGGGTTATCTATAACAAAATCTCTAAGTTGATAAATCGCACTCTTACTCACTAACTGCCTAAGTGCTCTTTTTTGCTTCCTGCCTTTAACTCCAGGAAACATAGTCTTTAAAGATTGTTTGATTACCTTGCTATAGTTGGCGCGAAATAATTCTTGCTCACTATATTGTGAATCTAATTTAAGTAACTTGCTATCAATATCAACCTCAATATTGATGTAAGTTTGCTGAAAAGCTGGAAGTCCAGTTACTGAAATATTGATTAATAATGACAATAGAAAGGCAATGCTAACAGCAATGGCGCTAATACCATATAACTTGAAACGCTTTTCTTTTGCATAGCGCTTAGCCAGTTTAAGTTTAATTATTTCTGTAGTATTTCCAGTCATATTGTTACTCATATTGCTCACGATATTTACGCACGATATAAAGCGAAATAATATTAAGCACTAAAGTAGTTAAAAACAATCCTAGTCCTAACGCAAATGCAGCCAGTGTTTTAGCACTATCAAATTCCTGATCGCCTGTTAACAAAGTAACCATTTGTACGGTTACAGTGGTGACAGCCTCTAGAGGGTTAAAGGTTAGGTTTGCTGAAAGTCCAGCCGCCATAACCACAATCATAGTCTCACCAATTGCTCGAGAAGCAGCCAATAGAACGCCACTGACAATACCTGGTAAAGCAGCTGGAATAATAACTTGTTTGATTGTTTCTGACTTGGTAGCGCCCATTGCATATGATCCATCACGCATTGATTGTGGGACTGCTGAGATTACATCATCAGATAATGACGATACAAATGGAATAATCATGACACCCATAACAATGCCAGCTGCTAATGCGCTTTCAGATGATAGACTTAAATTGAACGATTCACCTAAATCACGAATAAAAGGCGCAACTGTTAATGCAGCAAAAAAGCCGTAAACAACAGTTGGAATGCCAGCCAACATCTCTAAAATTGGTTTAGCGAATGATCTAAAACTAGGGGATGAATACTCAGATAAGTATATAGCTGACATTAGCCCTAAAGGCACAGCAATCACAAGCGCGATAAATGAAATAAGCAAAGTTCCCACAAACAATGGCAAGGCACCAAAACTTCCAGATCCACCTATTTGATCTTCACGAATGGCTTCTTGAGGACTCCAGTGAGTGCCAAATAGGAAATCAAAAACATTAACTGTTTTGAAAAAGATAATTGATTCAAATATTACTGAAAATATAATACCAATTGTTGTTAAAACAGCAATAGAGGCACAACCTATCATAGCCCAACGTATTAGTCTTTCAACCAAATTACGCGCTTTCATTTCTGGCTTGACAAATGACAACGCAACAAACATACCAACAAATGCCAAAATAAAGACAATAGCTGATTTAATTGAGGTGCTAAATTCCGTTAACTCGTTATATCGGCTAACCGCTTGGCGTTTAACCTCATCCTCTGCTATTAGACCAGAGTTGGATAAATTAATAATTTCATTAATAAACAACCCTATCTCATCAGTAGATAGCTGTTGCAAATGCATTGGCAGCTGAGTGACAATTGCAGAAATAATAAACGAAGACTCTAGCGCTGCCCAAAATAACAAAATCAATAGTGCAGGAACACTACTCCAAAATGCAATCAAATAGCCGTAATACTGTGGCAATGAGTGTAGCTTTTGACTTCTCTCTTTAGACAGAGTGATTGATCGTTTTCGACCAATGAAGTATCCTAAAAGTAACAATGCTAAGAGTGCTGTAATAATTACACCAAAGCTCATATTAATCCCCTAAATTGAAAAGCCACCATACAAATATGGTGGTCAAATTGTACCAAAAAAAATGACAAAGCTTATTACATCTTAAGCGGTGTAAGACCATTAGCCGAATCACTCATTTTTTGGCGAGCATCATCAGATAATGGAATTAAGCCTTTATCAGTTAAGTAACCGTCCTCTCCCCAAGCATCTTCACTGGTAAATTCAGCAATAAATTCTTTAATGCCTGGCACTTTTCCAACATGACTTTTCTTAACATAAAAGTACAAAGGTCTAGAAATTGGATATGAACCATCGGCAATTGCCTCAAAATCAATTTTAACACCATCAATAACAACACCTTTAACCACGTCACTATTTTGATCTAAAAAACTAAACCCGAAAACACCTAGCGCCTTAGGATTCGCTCTTAATTTTTCAACAATAAGATTATCGTTCTCTCCTGCTTCAACATAAGAGCCGTCTTCGCGAATTGAATGACAAATGGTTTTGTATTTTTTCTTTAATTGAGAGGCGAGAGACTTATCACCAGACTTTTTGGCTATTTTAGAGTCTTTTTTAATTTGCTTAATCCAGTCATAAGTAAAACACCCGCCTTGCAAGGCTAATTCTGCAAATGCATCGCGAGTACCTGATGTTGGTGGCGGTCCCAATACTTCAATTTTTGTATTAGGAAGTGCTGGATTAATATCATTCCACTTAGTATACGGGTTATCAATTAACTCTCCAGCTTGATTGCTTGGCACTTGTTTGGCTAATGCTAAAAATAACTCTCTACGAGTTAAGTCAAAAGTTGGACCTTGTTTAGAATTGGCTATGGCAATTCCATCAAAACCAATCATCACTTCAACAATATCTTTAACACCATTCTTTTGACATTTATTATATTCACTAAGTTTAATTCTACGTGAAGCATTAGTAATATCTGGTGTGCTAATTCCATTGCCAGCACAAAATAATTTCATACCGCCACCAGAGCCTGTAGATTCAATTTTTGGCGTTTTACTGCCGGTTTTTTTACCAAAAGTTTCAGCAACCACAGTTGCAAAAGGATAGACAGTTGAAGAGCCAACCACATCAATATAATCTCTTGCTACAACTGAATTAGAAATAGACATAATGGCACTAGAAGCAATAATTACAGCTGTAGATTTATAAATGTTTTTCATTTTTCTTTCCTTCTTTTTTATTAGATTCGAGCTCAGTTTAATAAATGAATATGACAGAATTATGACAATAATATTTTTTACAGGTATTTAAATTTATGAAGCGACATCCATTATAGTTTAATCAAATAAACAGCATACTAATTGGAGGTTTAAGAGTGATTTGTATTATTTCCGAAATTTTTAACTAATCAATGCGTTAAATACAAATCCACCAACAATGGCCATGATGAAGATAACGCTTAAAAAAGCCAATAATAACGGCCATTTAAAAATTTTCTTCAATAAAATCATTTCTGGTAAGCTTGCACCACCACTACCAATCACCAAGGCCATCACTGCACCAATACTCACACCTTTAGCGATGAACGAGCCGATTAATGGAATAAGTGCGGTAACGCGAATATATAGCGGAATCCCCACCAATGCTGCCACTGGAATGGCAGCTGGATTATCCTTTCCAGCTACTTCAGTAAAAAAATCAGTTGGCACAAAGCCATGAACAACAGCGCCAATAATCATAGAAATAAACATGTACGGCATCATTACCTTAAAAAGCGACCAGCTCTCTACCCAGGCTAATTGATACAAGCTTGGTTGTTGTACTTTTTTAGTGCTACAACAACTTGATGCTGGTTCTTCATTTGACGAACAGCACGAAGTTGATTCATCACTTGGCGCGTCGCAAGTAGTTATACCAATTAGCTCTTGCTTGATGAAACGATCAAATTTAAAATATTGCAGTAACACGCCGGCGGCAATCGAAATACTTAAGGCTAATACTGCATAGATAATCGTAACCTGAACACCCAATACTGGAATAAATAAGATAATGACAATTGGATTAAGTAACGGCGAGGTAAATAAAAACGTCATTACTGGGCCAAATCCAGCACGAGCTTTGAGTAGACCTATAAGCATTGGAATGGTTGAGCAGCTACAAAATGGGGTGATTGCACCTAAGCCTGCTGAAATTAAAAAACCTTTACCATTGCGCGCACCTAATAATTTCTGAATTTTCTCAGGTGATATTTTTTGATTAATTAAAGCGACAAAATAACTGATCGCAATAAATAAAAAGGTTAGCTCAACAAGTAAAGTAACAAAAGCCTCGCCTGTGTCCAGTAGCTTTTGTTGAGTTTCTATTGAAAAATATTTATCCATTAGGGCTTAGAATGGAAATTTATTGCCAACACCCATGCCAGGTAGTTTCATTTTTGACATATCAGGCATTCCAGCTGGCATATCTCCACCTTGTATACCTGCCATTTTAGCCATCATTTTTTGCATCTTACCGCCACTCATTTTTTTCATTTGTTTTTGCATTTTTTCAAATTGCTTGAGTAACTTATTAACATCTTGTGGCGAAGTGCCAGAACCATTTGCAATACGATTTTTTCGAGAGCCTTTAATCAGCTTGGTATGAGAACGCTCTTTTGGGGTCATTGAATTAATAATGGCCACCATACGTTTAGTATCAACACCACCCATCATTTGATTTTTAACACTTTGTGGGATTTGACCCATGCCTGGCATCTTGTCCATCAATGCTTCCATACCACCCATCTGCTCCATTTGCAACAACTGATCGCGCATATCATCTAAATCAAACTGACCTTTGGCCATTTTTTTAACCGATTTTTCAGCTTTTTTATGGTCAACTTTTCTAGAGATTTCTTCCACTAAAGACAAGACATCACCCATACCAAGTAGGCGTGAAACCACCCGATCTGGATGGAATGGCTCTAGCGCATCAATCTTCTCACCAACACCTAAAAACTTAATCGATTTACCGGTAATATAACGAACAGAAAGTGCTGCACCACCTCGTGCATCGCCATCTGTTTTGGTTAGAATAATGCCTGTTAATGGCAATGCATCAGCAAAGGCTTTGGCAGTATGTGCTGCATCCTGACCGGTCATAGAATCTACAACAAACAAGGTTTCAATCGGATTAACTTTTTGCTGTAGTGTTTGAATCTCACTCATCATTTCTTCATCTACATGAAGACGACCAGCGGTGTCAACTAACAGTACATCGTAAAATTTTTGCTGCGCATATTTTTTTGCATCAGCAACAATTTTTTCAGGTTTTTGACTGATATCTGACGCAAAAAAATCAACCTCAACTTGCTTAGCCAGTACTTCTAATTGTGCAATAGCGGCCGGTCGATACACATCGGCACTTACCACCAAGACTTTCTTATTTTCACGCTCTTTTAAATACAGTGCTAGTTTGGCAATTGAAGTTGTTTTACCTGCGCCTTGCAAACCCGCTACCATTACTACCGCAGGGGCTTGCGTTTTGAGATCCAGGGTTTTATTCTCACCACCAATGATATCGGTTAGCTCTGTTTCAACCAGCTTGATAAATGCTTGTGAAGGGCTGAGACCTTCGCCAACTTTAAGTCCAAGTGCTTTTTCTTGTACACGATCTAAAAAAGCCTTGATAACTTCAAGTGCAACATCCGCCTCTAATAAAGCACGTCGAACCTCACGAATAGCTTCCTTAATATTAGATTCGGAAAGCTTGCTTTTTCCTTGCAAGGCTTTAAAGCTATTAGATAGACGGTCAGTTAAATTATCAAACATAATTCTATTATTGAATCAAAGTATCGTATTATAGTACCTTGTATTAATTCAGCGTGCTAATTATGTTTTTATCTTATTTTTCAATTTCAGCTTATTTAACTGCAGCCTTATTGCTGATGCGTTTTTTTAGTAAAAATGAACTCAAGCATCCACATCAGCAAACAACCTCACTATTGATTAGTTTTGCTATTATTGCGCAAACTCTAACCTTTACTGATTTTTGGACGACAAATGGCATTGTATTTGGTCTAGCAAACAGCGCCTCATTTATTGCTTGGTTGATTGCTATTTTATTATTTTTATCTTCAATTTCTAAGCCAGTACATGCGCTTGGTATTTTGGTTTACCCATTAGCCGCCATTTCTCTAAGTTTTGGCATTTTATTTCCGGATACTAGCGATAAAATCATTCCACTAAGTATTGCTTCGCATGTATTTTTATCAATCACCGCCTATGCCTTATTAGCGCTGGCTGTATGCCAATCAGTGCTATTAAAGATTCAGGAAAATCATTTACATGCACACAAGATTAACGCCTTTATCAATAAATTGCCGCCATTACAAACCATGGAAAAATTGTTGTTTCAAAGTTTAAGAATTGGTTTTTACCTACTAACCTTATCTCTCATCACTGGCTTTATTTTTATTGATGATTTTTTTGCTCAACAGCTAATGCATAAAACAGTATTGTCAATTATTGCTTGGATGATTTTCGCAACCTTAATTACTGGACGCAAGTTATTTGGCTGGCGCGGCAAGCAAGCAATTACCGTGACTCAGGTTGGCTTTGGAATTTTAGTGGTAGCTTATTATGGCTCTAAGTTTGTCTTAGAACGCCTACTATCTTAAATCAATAGGCGTTAGTTTTTTTGTTAAGATCAAAATAAATACGCTTATTAGTCGATATGCAGGACGGCTAAGAAAGCCTCCTGCGGTATATCCACCCTTCCTACACTACGCATACGCTTTTTACCTTTTTTCTGCTTATCAAGCAATTTACGCTTACGAGAGACATCACCACCATAACATTTGGCCGTTACATTTTTTCTCAGAGCCTTAACATTGGCACGAGAAATAATTTTAACACCGATGCAGGCTTGAATAGAGACGTCAAACATCTGACGTGGGATTAATTCTTTCATTTTCTCAGCGATTTCCCTGCCTTTTCGAACCGAATCATCACGATGAATAATCAATGCCAATGCATCAACTGGCTCTTGATTAATCATGATATCTAGACGAATTAGATCAGACTCTTGATAGCGTGCAAATTTATAATCCATCGAGGCAAAGCCACGAGAAACCGACTTAAGTCGATCAAAGAAATCCAACACGACTTCGTTGAGTGGTAATTCATAAACTAATTGAACTTGTCTACCCATATAAGTAAGTGATTTTTGTACGCCACGCTTTTCAACACAAAGGCTAATTACATTGCCCACATACTCATCTGTTACTAAAATATTGGCGGTGATAATCGGCTCTCTAAACTCAGCAATAGATTGATTTGTCGGCATTTTTGAAGGGCTGTCAACATGATGAAAATTACCCTTAGTGTCCAAAATTTCATAAATAACAGTAGGCGCTGTGGTGATCAAATCAAGATCATATTCACGCTCTAAGCGCTCTTGAACAATTTCCATGTGCAATAAGCCCAAGAAGCCAATACGGAAGCCAAAACCAAGTGCATCAGAATTTTCTGGCTCATATTGTAAGGCTGAATCATTCAAACGTAACTTAGCTAGCGCATCACGAAATTTTTCATAATCCTCGCCAGAGATAGGGAAGATACCTGCAAATACACGTGGCTGAACTGGCTTAAAACCCTCTAAAGGCTCAGTGACAGAATTCTTGGCACCAGTAATAGTGTCACCTACTGGGGCGCCATCAATATTTTTAATATTAGCAATTAAAAAGCCAACTTCTCCAGCCTTAAGGCTTTCAGTTTTAACCCTCTTGGGAGTAAATACACCCACTTCATCAACTGAATGCTCATTACCATTAGAGAAAATTTTAATCTTTGTTTTTGCTTTAATTTCACCATCAATCACTCGAACAAGTGACACCACGCCTAAATAGTTATCAAACCAAGAATCAATAATAAGTGCCTTGATAGGTGCATCAATTTCACCCTCTGGCGCAGGAATCTTCTCAACAATTTGTTCAAGAATATCTTGAATACCAATGCCAGACTTGGCACTAGCATGTACCGCATCCATCGCCTCAATACCAATCACATCCTCAATCTCTTCAATAACGCGATTTGGATCTGCAGCAGGCAAATCAATTTTATTTAAAACCGACACCACCTCTAAACCTTGGTCAAGTGCCGTATAACAATTAGCAACTGTCTGAGCCTCAACACCTTGCGATGCATCCACAATTAATAAAGCACCTTCACAAGCTGATAATGAACGCGATACCTCATAAGAAAAATCCACATGGCCTGGGGTATCAATAAAGTTCAAATGGTAAGTTTCGCCATTATTTGCCTTATAATCCAAAGAAACACTCTGAGATTTAATAGTAATACCGCGCTCTTTTTCAATATCCATTGAATCCAACACTTGTGCTGACATTTCACGATCACTCAAGCCACCACAAAACTGAATAAAACGATCGGCAATGGTAGATTTACCATGATCAATATGGGCAATGATTGAAAAATTACGAATGTTCTTCATGGTGGTGATAAAATTAAGGTTTTTTAAACAACTCATTATACAAGCAATGAATAAAGTTCAACTCATTACCTGCGCCGCAACGAGTAATTTAGACGTAGCTATTCCTGATAGTAAAAGTCGTAATATCGTTTTATATTTCTACCCTAAAGATGCAACACCTGGCTGCACCACAGAAGGGCAAGATTTTAGAGATAATCACCAAGCATTTGTTGATGCCAACTGCGTTGTTTATGGCGTGTCAAAAGATACTCTAGCTAAACATGAAAAATTTAAAGCCAAGCAAGAATTTCCGTTCGAACTAATCTCTGATGAAGAGGGTAAACTCTGCGAACTATTCGGCGTATGGCAATTAAAAAAATTCATGGGTAGAGAATACATGGGCATTGTTCGTTCAACCTTTATCATTAGCCCAGAAGGTGATATTCTTAAATCTTGGGATAAGGTTAGAGTTAAGGCTCATGTGAATGAGGTGTTAGAAGCTGTTCAGTCTCTATGATAAAATAAACCTTTAATAATTTAACCATCGTCGCCATGAATAAAGCTCAACCAACCAACTGTAACGCTACAAGTAATGTAAGTGCCAGCATTCCTGATGCAGAGGGACGCAATATCGTTCTGTATTTTTATCCTAAAGATGCAACCTCGGGCTGTACACTTGAAGGGCAAGATTTTAGAGATAATTACCAAGCGTTTGTCGATGCTAATGCAGTTATTTACGGTGTTTCAAAAGATAGCATAGAAAGTCATGAAAAATTCAAAGCCAAACAAGAATTTCCATTCGAGTTAATTTCTGATGAAGATGGAGCCTTATGTGAAGCGTTTGGTGCGTGGCAATTAAAATCTAAAAATGGTGAAGAGAAAATAGGCATTGTGCGTTCTACCTTTATCATTGGCACAAATGGCAACATCTTAAAATCTTGGGATAAAGTTGCCGTTGGTGGCCATGTTGATGAAGTGCTAAAAGTGGTGAAATCATTATGAGTAATGTAGATTACGATGAAGTTAATAAATTTGCCGCACTAGCATCACGCTGGTGGGACAAGAATTCTGAATTTAAAGCCCTTCACGACATTAACCCATTGCGCCTAAATTACATTAAAGAGCGTTGTGGCAATTCATTAAACGGCAAAAACATTCTAGATGTTGGTTGTGGTGGCGGAATTCTAAGCGAGGCAATGGCTAGTGAAGGTGCAAATGTAACGGGCATAGATATGTCAGAAGCGGGCTTAGAAGTGGCTAAGCTCCACCTGCTTGAATCTGGACAGAAAGTCGATTATCAAAAGATTCCAGTTGAAGAACTTGCCAAAACTCATGCGGGAAAATTTGATGTAGTGACTTGCTTGGAAATGCTTGAACACGTGCCAGATCCAAGCTCTATTATCAAAGCTTGTGCAACATTAGTAAAGCCAGACGGACAAGTGTTTTTATCCACTATTAATCGCAATACAAAATCTTACTTGTTTGCCATTATTGGTGCTGAGTATATTTTAAAATTACTACCTCAAGGCACTCACGATTGGGATAAATTTATCCAACCAAATGAAATGGATGAATGGTCAAGAAGCTCAGGACTATCGCTAAAAGGCATGATTGGCATGACTTACAATCCTTTTACAAAAGTCTATAAATTAGAAGATGATGTTAGCGTTAACTATTTATGTCACTATATTAAAAGTTAGCATCAAAAAGGATATGGAGACACTGTGGAATTTAAAATAAATAATTGTAACAGCATTGATGAAGCATCAATATTTATTGAAAATAGTGTGCTCAACATTAAATATGGGGTTAATGGTGCAGGAAAAAGTACAATTGCAAAAGCCATAGAATTAAGTGTTCTAGACCCCAATCGCCTAAACGAACTAACCCCGTTTAAATATGTAGAAAATAATCCTGATGATATAAAGCCTACAATAATTGGTACAGCTGAAATCTCTTCAGTTTCTATATTTAATGATGTCTATATAAATAATTTTGTATTTAAGCCGGATGAGTTAATACAAAATAGCTTTGAAATATTCATTAAAAATGAAGACTATGATAAGAAAATACAAGAAATTGAAAAAGTCACATCTGATATAAAAGATACGTTTTCAAGTAATGAAGAGATAGATAAAATAATTAGTGATTTAACAGAATTAAGTGGATGTTTTGGAAAATCTAAAACTGGATACTCCGCTGTTGGTAGCATTGGAAAAGGATTGGGGAAAGGCAACAAAATAGAAAATATACCAGAAGGTCTTGAATTATATTCTGAATACTTGATTAGCGATCAAAATACGAAATGGATTAAATGGCAAGTAACGGGAAACTCTTTCATTGAAATCTCTGATAACTGTCCGTACTGCACATCATCAACAACAAAAAACAAAGAAAAAATCAAAAGAATTAGTAATGAATATGACGCTAAATCCATAGAGCATTTAATTAAAGTTCTAAATATTGTCGAAAGATTAAAAAAATACTTCTCTGATGAAGCAAGGGCTAATATTTTTAAAATTACAAAAAATAAAATAGGATTATCTAAAGAAGACATAGTATATCTAAAACAAGTAAAAAAACAAATTGATATTTTGAAAGATAAATTAGTATCTTTAAAAAACATGACTTTCTTTAGTTTTAAGGATGTTGATAAAGTTATTGATAAAATTGAGTCATTAAAGATTAATCTCGATCTTCTTCCATTCTTAAATTCCGATGAAACAAAAACAATAATTGAAGCTCTTAATGAATCATTAAATACTGTGTTACTACAGGCAGGAAAACTACAAGGTGAAGTCAACAAGCAAAAAGAGGGCATCCGTGTAACGATAGAAACATATAAAACTGAAATTAATAATTTCTTGAAGTATGCAGGTTACAAATACTCCATTGACATAGAGAGTGATGAACAAGAATACAAAATGAAATTACTCCACAACGACATGTCAACGACTGTATCAAGTGGACACCAGCACTTAAGTTATGGAGAAAAAAATGCATTCTCATTAGTTTTATTTATGTATGAATGCCTTTCAAAGGATCCAGATCTTATAATATTAGATGACCCAATATCATCCTTCGATAAAAATAAGAAATTTGCAATAATTGAAATGCTCTTTCGTAGAAAAAGATCACTAAAAGGGAAAACAGTATTAATGCTCACGCATGATCTGGAACCAATCATTGATATGGTTAAAAACCTGCCGCATACATTTAATCTAGTTCTAAAGGCATCATTTTTAAAATTGAGAAATGGAACTTTAACTGAAATAGCAATTGAAAAATCTGATGTTTTAACATTCTCTCAAGTCTGCAATGAGAATATATTACTTCATGAAGAAAACATAATTAAGTTGATTTATTTGCGTCGATTTTATGAAACGGTTAATGATAAAGGCAATGAGTATCAATTAATATCTAGCCTCCTCCATAAACGCGACCAACCAACTGACACTAGCGGCGAAGAAACGATTGATATGAGTGATGAAAGTGTTAGACAGGCATCAGATGTTATTAAGGGTAAGGGAGAAATTCCTGATTTTGATTATTATTCAATTCTAGAAAAGTTAAAGAACAATGTTGATATGGTAGATGTTTACAAGCAATGCTGTAATGGTTATGAAAAACTACAGATATTCAGAATAATTAATGATAAATATGATAATAATATTGTTAAAAAATATATTAATGAAACATTTCATATTGAAAATGAGTATATTTGTCAATTAAACCCTTGTAAATACGAAGTAATTCCTGAGTTCATTGTTAAAGAATGTGATGAATATATTTTGAGGTTTCGCAGTAATAAAAATGCTAACAAATAGCTCCAGCGGACAGTTTAAAGCGTCACTTTTTTTGCTTACGCAAAAACGTGCCACTTTAAACTGCCGCTGAGCAAGGCGTTAATATTATTTGACCTAAGTCATAGAATATTCCACAATTAAGTGTAAACTTTAAGCCAACCATTGTTTTTTTATAGTTGACTTATGAAAAAAATTATTGCGATCTTTATCATTCTATCAGGCTCTTCTGCCCATAGCTTATCCCCCAACGAAATGTTTATTATCATTGGTGCAGTTAAATATTACAATGAGAATTGCGGTGGATTGAGTTATCAAGGCATCAAACAAATGAACAAAGGCCTTAAGCGCTTTGATATGGATGAAATTCCAGTGCCAATTCTTGAGCAAAATCCAATGGCTTTATCTGGATTTAAAACCGCAGAAAATTTTGGCTGTCAGGGTACTAGAAATGAAGCTTTTAAAGCTGGCTATGGCGCCTACATTAACTAAAACGTTGTGCCATATTCACCTGATTCTGATTCTTGCTCAACACCCAACTCCAACACTACAAAAGCAATCGCATTAAATTTTTCGTCTGACAAGCTTAAATGCGCATGTTTGATATTTTTACTCACCAAATGTAGGCGTAATTTTTCACTAGGAATGAAATAAGGTTTACCGCTATCGTTATTACGAATAGTTAAATCCTGAAAACTAACAACCCTGCCAATACCCGTTCCAAGTGCTTTTGCAAAAGCCTCTTTTGCAGCAAAACGCTTAGCACAGTATGAGGCGCTATCACCCTTATTGGCAAACAATAAGCGTTCATGATCAGATAAAACACGATTAACAAAACCTTGCTTATTTTTATTCAAGATATGCTCAACACGCTCAATATTAATAATATCTGTACCGATACCATAGATCATGCTTTTATACTCCCTTGCGGGGTACGCACCTCGAGCATTAATTCTTTCATTTCTTGTGTTGCTTGAGCAAGTCCAACAAAAACCGCTCTGGCAATAATTGAATGGCCAATGTTAAGTTCAATAATTTCGGGTAATTTCGCAATTTCCGCTGTATTTTCTAGCGTCAATCCATGACCTGCATTAACCTGTAAGCCAATAGAATGTGCATAAGTTGCCATAGTTTTAATACGCTCTAACTCTTGCTGTTGCTCAGTGCCAGAAGTGTCGGCATAATGACCAGTATGTAGCTCAATAACAGGCGCACCACATTCTCGAGCTGCATCGATTTGCTCTTTTTGAGCATCGATGAATAACGATACAATAATTTTAGCCTCGCCCAATTTAGCACATACATCTGTCATTCTAGAAATTTGACCCGAAACATCTAACCCGCCTTCAGTCGTTAGTTCTTCACGTTTTTCAGGTACTAAGCAGCAATCTTCTGGCTTTATTTTTTCAGCAATAGCGATCATTTCATCGGTTGTTGCCATTTCTAAATTCATTTTAGTGGTTAGCTTTTGACGAAAAATTTCCACATCAGCATCTTGGATATGACGCCTATCTTCACGCAAGTGCAAAGTGATGCTATCAGCGCCTGATTGCTCACATAATAAAGCCCCTTCAATTGGAGAAGGGTAGCTTGTGCCTCGCGCCTGACGAATGGTGGCTATGTGATCAATGTTGACGCCTAAATAAATACTCATAATGTTGTTATCTGCTAAAAAATAAGGATCGACTTTGTAAAGGCTTATCGCCCAATAAGGACTTTAACCTGAGTCGATTTAAATCTCTACATACCTTTAATTGCACTAAATCTGGCATATTGTTAATGTCATCAGCTAGCAATTGGTAGATCAATTTTCCTGATATTTTACCCGTAACACTTGGCGCAAATCCACCCTGATGTTGATATTCATACATCAACTCTTGGTTTATTTCATTGCCAACAACATCACAAGACAAATCAATTCCGTAACCCAGCTCTTGCAATAAATTATTTTCAAATAAGCGCAACAACCAATGGTGTAAAGCTGTGTCTATTTCGGTTAATTTATTGACAAAATCCCTGTACATAACAAACAGCTCATAATGAGGATCTTGATCTTGTAACAACCTTGAAATAAGCTCATTAACATACATACCTAAAATTAAACTTTCGCCCTGTAAGCGTCTTGGCACGTCATCCACTTCCCAATTATTCAGTCCTTTTAAGTCACCCTTGCCGCTATAAGAAATTTTTAGATGTTGAAATACCTGTATGGAGGTTTTTGACTTTCTAAGGCTACGACCAACCAGACGTATCTTGCCGTATTCAAGGGTAAAAAAATCTAATAATAATGAAGACTCTTTGAAAGCCCGACGATGAATTAAGAAAGCTGATGTAAGATCAACTTTAGTCATACCCTAGCGAAGCCAAAGAGCGTTTAGAATCTGACCATCCAGTTGATACCTTAACCCAAAGCCTTAAAAAGACTTTACGCTCTAAAAACCCTTCAATACTTTGTCGGGCTTCAGTGCCAATTGTTTTTAGCATAGCGCCTTTATTACCAATAACAATATTCTTTTGCGAATCTTTTTCAACAAAAATACGCGCAGAAATTCTTTGCATTTTTCCATCTAATTCGTATTGCTCAATCTCTACGGTTAAATCATAAGGCAACTCATCATCTAAATGACGCATAAGTTTCTCACGAATAAATTCAGCCACAATAAACTTCTCTGAACGATCGGTGACATAATCTGCATCAAAAATCATGCCTTGCTCAGGTAAGTACTTAAGTACTAATTTTTTTAGAGCAGCTGTGTCACATTTTTTAAAAGCTGATAATGGAAATAAGTCGGTCGGTTGATATTTTTCAGAAATTTTTTCTATAAATGGCAAAACCACCTGATGTGATACAAGTTTGTCAATTTTGTTAATACACATAATAACGGGTACATCAACTTGTGACACATGCTCTAAAACACGCTCATCTTCCTTGGTCCATTTACCTGCCTCAACCAACCACAAGATCATATCAACATCTTTAATACTGGAACTAGCTGCACGGTTCATATAGGCATTAATGGCTTTTTTATTGCCAATATGCATGCCAGGTGTATCTACAAATACCATTTGATAATTATCCGTGGTATCAATTGCATGAATACGATGGCGCGTGGTTTGTGGACGATGCGAAGTAATGGATAATTTTTGCCCAATAAGCTCATTAACCAAGGTTGATTTACCAACATTTGGCCTACCAACTACCGCTATAAATCCTGATTGAAATCCCATTATTTTTTCTCCTGTAGCTTGTCTAACAATACCTGCGCACAAGATTGCTCAGCTCTTTTAATACTTTTTGCATCTTGATCCACTTGCATTTTTTGATCTTCCAGCAAACAATTAACCGTGAAAATGGCATTATGATCCTTACCCACTGTTTTAATTAATTCATATTTTGGCAATGCGCTGTTACGCTTTTGCAAATATTCTTGAAGCAATGTTTTTGGATCTTTAAGCGAATCGTTTGGATCAATGCTGTCCAAAAGATCTTTAAATAAATCCAAAATAACAATGTTGATTGTCTCAAAATCAGAATCCAACAAGATCGCACCAAAGATGGCTTCTACTGCATCTGCCTGAATTGATTCACGGCGATAACCACCACTTTTTAACTCTCCAGACCCCAAGATAAGCACATCTGATAATTGCAAAGCAAGTCCAAATTGGGCTAATGTTTGCCCTCTAACCAAACGTGAACGCAGGCGTGATAATTTACCTTCTTCAACTTGGGTAAATCGCTTATATAACTCTCTAGAAATTACCAAACCTAGAATACTATCACCTAAAAATTCAAGACGCTCATTGTTTTTTCTGCCAACACTACGATGCGTCAACGCAAGCTTAAGCAAAGACGTGTCTTTAAATTGATAGTTGAGTTTTTGTTGTAATTTTTCCATCTATAATGACGCAATAATAATTAAATTCGTATTTTTATATGTTTTGGCAAGAAGACACTAAACAAGAGCATTTTACGCTTCCTGAAACCATTCAAGAGGTTAGCTTTAAAATCCAATCGAAAATTCTTCCGATGGAGCATAGCTTTTTACTGGCTCAAGCCCTGCTAAAACATCTACCTTGGTTAGAAGAAATTAACGCCGGCATTCATAATGTTGGCGTGGCTGACGGCAATGGTTGGGAGCAAAATAAAGAAGGCGGATTCTACTACCCATCAAAACGCTCGAAACTTATTCTACGTATCACTCATGAACACCTGAAAGATGCTGAAAATTTGACTGGAAAAATACTCGACTTGGGTGAGTATAAAATAAAGGTGGTTAAATTCATTAACTCAAAATTATTAAACGATTTGCCAGTTTTATTTGCAAAGCAAGTTGCTTGTGAACACAGCATGAGTGAAGAGGATTTTTTAAAACTCTGCTTTAAGCAGCTATCTAGCCTTGGCATTCAAGTCAAAAAAATGATGGCAGGTCTTGAGAGTAATATTAAGACTGAATCTGGCACTATCCATACTCGCTCATTAATGGTGGCCGACCTCAAAAAAAATGAATCAGTGCTATTACAAGAAAAGGGGCTGGGTGATCATCGCTTATTAGGTTGTGGCCTATTCGTTCCGCAAAAAGGAATTGAATCTATTGATAGTTAGTATGTCGCTTGCATCAATCTACATTTAAGTCTACAATCTAAAAGTATCTAAATACAACTCTGGGGAGAGGTTATGAACGCAATATTACTAACCATTGCACTGTTATTTTCAATCAACACACTTGCTCATGAACACGTCAAACAAGGTGAATTCTTAGGCGGAAAAATTGTCGACGAATTACCCAACTGGTTTAAAGCAACCTTCATGGACTTTTCAGAAGACTTAGAAGAAGCGGCTGACGAAGGTAAGCATGTAATGATTTACTTTCATCAAGATGGCTGTCAATATTGCGCCAAATTAGTCTCAGATAATTTTCATGATAAAAACTTAGTGGCCAAATTACAACAAAATTTTGACGTAATCGAAACCAATATGTGGGGGGATCGTGAACTAACAGATTGGCAAGGTGATGACTACACCGAAAAAGAATTTTCAGCAAAAATGAAAATTCAATTTACTCCGACTCTTGTTTTCCTAAACCCCAAAGGCGAAACGCTACTTAGACTCAATGGCTATCAGTCGATTGAAAAAATGCATGCCACACTTGATTATATTGCCAATAAAACTTATCTTGATCAATCTTACGCAAGCTATATCAACAACCTAAAAACCAATAAAGTTGGTACGCTTAATGCTCACGCTATTTTTGAAACCGGTCCACACATGCTTAGCCGAAGTGAAGCTATTCCAGCACAAAAAATATTGGCAGTATTTTTTGAAGAGCCTAATTGTAAAGAGTGTGATGATTTCTATCAGCAACTCATGCCACTGAAAGAAACACAAGACCATCTAAAACAAATGCAAGTAGTACGCTTTAATGCACTCTCTGATGAGAAACTCATCACCCCTGCTGGCAAACGCACCACCGCTAAAGATTGGTACGAGGCGCTTAATCTTACTTACAAACCTGCTATTGTATTTTTTGACAAAACCGGCGAAGAGATTATTAGACGCGATGCCTTTTTTAAAACTTACCATACGCACGAAATCATGACATACGCCTTAACAGGTGCTTATAAAACCCAGCCAAATTTCCAGCGCTATCTAGAAGACAAATCAGACAAGCTGCGTGAACAAGGAATTACGGTAGATCTTTGGAAATAGTGCCATTTTAAGAATTTCTGAAATTTTTAAAATGGTTGTAAAATTAACCTATTTTTTATAAATAAAAGCTACTAAACCACCCTTTAATTACTAAAAATCGCCCGTTTTTCTCAATTTTTGACATAAAAAATCACGCTATTAGCGTGATTTACAATATTTCCGAAATTTTTAATCCGGCTAAACCTTCTTTACAAATTTCGATTTAAGTTTCATAGCGCCATGGTCTGGGATTTTACAATCAATATTATGATCACCCTCGCACAGACGAATATTTTTAACTTTAGTGCCAACTTTAACCGCTGATGAAGTGCCTTTAATTTTAAGATCTTTAATCACTGTTACTGTATCGCCGTCAGTTAGGATATTACCATTTGAGTCTTTAACCACTTCTTCTTGTTCAATCAAATCATCGGCTGAAAACTCATAAGCACATTCAGGGCAAACCAAAAGATTACCATCTTCATAGACATATTCAGAATGACACTTGGGACAATTAGGCAGGCTCATATTTTTCTCTTAAACGGTGAATGGATATTTAACAGGATCATGATGCTCATAACCCACTAGCTCGAAATCATCCATGGTTACCCAAGTTTCAAGATCTTCCAGAGTTTTAATTTTTGGATTAATTTTTAATTGTGGCAATGCTAATGGCTCACGATCAACTTGTTTATTTTTAAAGATTTCTACTTGGTTTTCATACAAGTGCACGTTAGATAAATGATGACGCATCCTCGCAGCTTTTTTACCAGTAATTTGCGCGGTAATCAGTAGCAAAAATGCTACCTGAAAATGATTAAATGGTTGACCAAGTGCATAGTCGCTACTACGCTGATAACTCTCTAAGTATAGATCATCACCTAAAAGATTAAAGTGGTGTGTGTGCATGCACGCTGGCAAACAAGCGCGATGAATTAGATTAGGATGATTAAAAGTCATGATCTCACGGCGGTCATCTACACCCTTGGATAAATCATCTACAATTTTTTTATATTGATCCAATGGCTTATCATTCTCAATACCGGGAAAAGCACGCCCGATTGCACCGTAGCACATACCCATATCATCCTCACCTTTACGATATGGGTTATCAATCCAAGCTTGGTTATCATTGGCATTAGCATTCCAAGTATTACAACCTATCGCCCTAAATTGAGCGGCAGAATCATAGCCGCGAATATAGCCCAACATTTCAGCAATAGCTGACTTCCAAAATAGTTTTTTAGTGGTGACGACTGGCACTGTGCCATCAGACAAGTCATGCTCAAACGTTGCGCCAATAACAGTAAGGGTTTTTTGTCCAGTGCGGGTGTTTTCTAGCCACACACCTTCGTCTAAAATTCGTTTTCCAATGTCTATATATGCTTTCATTTTTTAGTTTTAAAGGGGGCGATACCCTTTTATTTATTCTTTTATTTATTTTCTTTTAAAGGGTACCGTCCCCTTTAAAAAATAAAGATAGACACCCAAAATTATCATTGGGATACTTAGTAACTGACCCATGGTTAGCCAGTCAAATGCCAAGTAACCGAGCTGAACATCAGGCACTCGAACAAATTCAATTATAAATCTAAACAGACCATAGAAAATTAGAAATAAGCTTGAGGTTGCCATTAAAGGTCTTGACTTTTTAGAAAAGACCCAAAGAATGACGAACAATACAAAGCCTTCCAACAAGGCCTCGTACAATTGCGATGGGAAGCGACTAACGCCCTGCTCTTGAATAAACATACCAAGTGGGCTTGTGGTAACCTTACCCCAAAGCTCGCCATTGATAAAATTACCAATTCTGCCAAAACCCAAACCAAGTGGTACGAGTGGCGCAACAAAATCCATGGTGGTAAAAAAACTTTTATGATATTTACGGTTAAATAAAACCATAGCCAGTAGTACACCTAAAAATCCACCATGAAACGACATGCCACCACCTTGAATGGCAAAAATTAAAAGCGGATCAGTAATAAAGACTGGAAAATTGTAAAACAACATATAGCCCAATCGTCCACCAAAAATGACACCAATAGCACCATAGAAGATTAAATCTTCAATTTGTTGAGAATTCCAATTGTTATTTGAGTTTTTGGCGCGAGAATTGGCCAAAAAATAAGCGGCCAAAAAAGCTGCCAAATACATCAATCCATACCAATAGATTTGAGCAAAGCCAAGATCTAGTGCAATTGGATTAATATCAGGATAAATCATAAAGAATTAAGGTGGTGCGCTCGAGGTGATTCGAACACCCGACATTTGGCTTCGGAGGCCAACACTCTATCCAGCTGAGCTACGAGCGCATAATTTAACGAAAGTAGCGAGATAACTTTCTTTGAATTTAAATATCGTCAGATGAACAAAAAACAGCTTGCATATTCGCAACCAGTTTAAGAATTTTTGCATCTTTTACTTTGCATAAAATTCTATTTCCATCACGTCTTGACTCAATAATATCCTTAGTTCTAAGGATATCAATATGCTGAGAAATGTTCGACTGCGAAGAACCCACTTGTTTTACAATTTCCAATACTGGTAATTCGTCATTTTTAAGTGCACATAAAATTTTAAGACGTAGTGGGTGTGCCATCGCTTTTAGCGCTTTAGTCGCCTTTTCAATATCTTCGTCTTTTTCTAATAAAGTCATATCACTCATAATTTCTTCTCGTTTTATTTACTGGTGAATTAAAGTCTGCCAAGCATACCGTATACGCCATATCTTCTTAGTTTAATTAACACCATTTTTTGATAGTAATTAATCAAACTATCATTATTTAAAACAATATCTGCAATTTTCCAACTTTGATCAGCTGACTGATGGAAGATCAAATCTAAAAACATGCCGTACGAATAATATCCGTTTACTTTAAGCTTTACTGCAATTGAACCGCCAATCATTGGTTGGGCAGAGATAAATGCAAATGAGGTAGATCTTGTTTGCGTTAGCCTTGATAACAACGAAGTAATGATATTTTGCTTAATCTTAGTCACAAAATATGTTTGCTCTTCATTACCCAATCTTAAGTTACTAACTAACATAACCTCTTTGGCAATGTGATCAAAATCAAATAATGGTGCAACTTCGGTTTCGATAAGTTGGCCAATAAGTCGTGGAGAATAAGTGGCAACTGTCGTTAATTGATTAAGCTTAACAATGGCTGACTGAATGGTTTGTACCGGTCCTGCAGATTTTTCAACCTCAACTATCTCAACAACTTCTTCTGTTACAACGGTATCGTTCGTCTCTAGTACTTCAGTATCAATCTCTTCTTGCGCAAAACTAAGCGTCGATAAAGATAATAAAAAAGCCAATAATCCTGCGTTCAATCTTCTCATTTTTTCTCCATTTAACAAAAACAAAACCAAGTAAAATTCAAAATAATAATCCTTGTTTTTACAGTATTATATTTTAACTTTGTATAAGCAAATAACTATATTATGACTTTCTTCAATTTTTTTAAAAAACCCTTGCTTTTAGCAATATTTTCTACATTTTTAAGCCTATCTTTACAAGTTAACGCAGAAACTGCCACTGAAAAACAAAGGCTAGAAGCCTTCTTTAAAGACCTTGAAGCTTTTACCGTTGTTTTTAGCGACATCAAACAACTGTATGTTGATGATGTTGAAAATAAGGAGTTATTTAATAATGCTATCAAAGGCATGGTTAGCGGACTAGACCCTCATTCAGTTTATCTAGAGCCTAAAGAGCAAAAAAGTTTAATGGAAAGCGCTTCTGGAAAATTTGGTGGACTGGGTATTGTTATTAGTAAAAAAGATGATGGCATTCAAGTTATCTCTCCGATTGATGATACACCTGCTTACAAGGCTGGCATTCAAGCGGGTGATTTAATTATAAAAATTGGCGACAAGCCAGTGCGCGGCATGACACTTGAAGATGGTGTTGATTTAATGCGTGGTGAACCAGGCACAGACATACAAATAACCATTTTACGTAAAAATCAAAAACCTTTTAAAGTTGACATCACTCGTGAAATTATCACCATTGTGAGTGTTAAGGGTTATTTGCTAGAAGAAAATATTGGCTATGTACGCGTCTCTAGTTTTCAAGGGCCGACTGCAAACCTCTTGAAAGAAACTATTGATAAGTTAGTTGAAGAAAATGGCAACCACTTAAAATCTTTAATTTTAGATTTACGCAACAATCCTGGTGGCGTACTTAATGGTGCGGTAGATGTTTCTAATTTATTCATTGATAAGCTTGGGCTTGTGGTTTATACCGAAGGCAGGATTAAAAGCTCAAACCTAAAATTTAAGACTGAACGTGGCGATATTTTGCTAGACTCACCAATGGTTGTTTTGATCAACGAAGGCTCAGCATCTGCTTCTGAGATTGTTGCTGGCGCCCTTCAAGATCATAAACGCGCTATTATTATGGGTGGCACTTCCTTTGGCAAGGGTTCGGTACAAACGATTATTGAGCTAGATGAAGGTTACGGGCTAAAAGTAACTACCGCACGTTACTACACACCAAACGGTCGCTCTATTCAAGCCAAAGGTATCGTGCCTGATATTGAGCTGAAAAATATTAGCCTTGAGAATGAAAAAGAAGCGTCTATCGTTGATATTAAAGAAAATGATTTGGACGGGCATTTAGAAGAAGAAACGCCAGATAATATGTCTGCAGATGAAATTATTGATGCGCAAGAAAAAAATCAGGCCTCCATGGGTGAAAAAGCCATTGAAAGACTTAAGAAAGATTATTTCGTTCATGAGGCAACTAACCTACTTAAAGCATTAACGGTACTAGGAAAATAATTAATGGCAGTTACTCTAGCAATCACAAATCAAAAAGGAGGGGTTGGAAAAACAACCACTGCTGTTAATTTAAGTGCCGCTTTACGTGCGATTAAAAAACGTGTTTTGCTAATTGATATTGACCCACAAGGAAACGCCACCATGGGTTGTGGCGTTGATAAATACATGCTGGAAAATAGCATTTGTGAATTATTATTAGATGAATGTACTATTAACAAAGCCATTGTTCATGTTGATGATTCGGGCATTGATGTACTGGGTGCTAACACCGATCTGATTGCTGCAGAAGTTGCATTACTGCGCGGTATCAATTCTGAATTTAAGCTTAAGAATGCCATTAGCTCAGTGGCCAGTAATTACGACTATGTAATTATCGACTGCCCGCCTTCGCTCAACATGCTGACTATTAATGCCTTTACAGCTTCTGATGGCATCATCATACCCATGCAGTGTGAATACTATGCATTAGAGGGTTTAACCGCACTCATGCAAACCATTGATAAAATCAAGGCAACCACCAATCCTGAGCTTGAAATCACCGGATTGGTAAGAACCATGTACGACACGCGCAATAATCTTTCTAATGAAGTCTCCTTGCAATTACAACAGTACTTCTCGCACAAAGTCTTTAAAACCATTGTCCCTAGAAATGTAAAATTAGCAGAAGCACCAAGTTTCGGCCAAGATGCAATTAGCTACGCAAGATCATCAAAAGGTGCAATTTCATATATTTCCTTAGCCAGTGAAGTGCTAAGAAAAACTTCAATTACTTAAATTATTATGGCAAAAATTTCAAAATTAGGGCGCGGCTTAGACATTTTATTAGGCCAAGTTAGTAACAATAATAAAGACTCAAAAAACAGCATGAAAATGCTAAATGTTGGCGATCTTCAGCGTGGAAAGTTCCAGCCTAGAGATGATATCGATCCTGAGACATTAAACGAACTTGCCGCTTCAATTACCTCTCAAGGTGTCATTCAACCCTTAGTCGTTAGAAAAGTCACTTATGATAAATATGAGATTATTGCAGGTGAGCGTCGTTGGCATGCAGCTCAAATTGCAGGTCTTAGCGAAGTGCCTGTTATCGTCCGTGAAATCGATGATCAAGTTGCCTTAGCTATTGGTCTAATTGAAAACATTCAACGTGAATCACTTACGCCACTAGAAGAGGCTAAAGCCTTACAACAACTGATTGAAGATTTTAAAATGACGCATGAAGAGATTTCAAGTGTTGTTGGCAGATCAAGATCAAGTGTCACCAACCTGATTCGTTTATTGCAATTAGGCGCTGACGCTAAAGAATTACTCAGTAAAGGCAAGATTGAAATGGGTCATGCTCGTGCATTACTCCCTTTAAATGAAGAGGATCAAAGCACAGTGGCCAATCAAGTGGTGGCTAAATCTTTGTCAGTTCGTCAAACGGAAGAGCTGGTTAAACGCGTATTGAACCCGAAGACTAAAACAACTTCAGTAATTGACCCTCATATCTCTGATTTGATGCGTTCACTATCAAAAACACTAGACTCTAAAACTGAAATTAAAGCAGCGGGCGACAAAGGCAAGATCATCATTCATTACAAATCTGCTGATGAGCTTAGCAATATCTTAAAACATATTAGCTAATCTGAATTTTTTCGACTACGTACTAGTCAAAACTACCGATTCGCTCAAACTTTAATGAGTCGTCGTAATGCATCCAAATACCGAACGCCTTGCCAACAATATAACTCTCTGGCACAAAACCCCAGAAGCGTGAATCACTACTGCGTGATCGATTATCACCCATAACGAAATAATGCCCTGCTGGTACGGTTGCCTTCACCCCTCTTGAAGCTCTATTCGGATCAAGCAGAATATCATGTGGATTGGCTTCTAAAAGCTCGCGCTTATGCTTGAATCCAGTCATGTCAGTGCCTGACTCAACCCCTTGATAATCTTTAAAATCTTCATAAGCAATCTTAACGCCATTAACGCGTAACTGATCTGCATGATAAACAACCTCGTCACCCTGAATACCAACAATGCGTTTAATAAAATCAGCGCCTTGATATTTGTCATTTTTTTCATAATTAGGATACCTAAAAACAATCACATCGCCTCTTTTAGGTTTTTCAAATTCGATTAGTTTTTTATTTAGAACTGGAATGCTAATGCCATAATTAAACTTTGATACCAAAATAAAATCACCCGTCAGCAATGTTGGCATCATAGAATTTGATGGAATGCGAAATGGTTCTACAATAAAGCCACGCAATAAAAATATTAATAATAACACCGGGAAAAATTCCGCCGACCATTGCACCATCTTAGGACGATTTGCATATTTTTCATTTTTATTAAAACGTAAAAATAAAACAAAATATACAAATTTAGCAAAACCAGTTTTATCTGGTGTCGGGTGTTGTGAGCTTTCTGCTTTGTTAAAGAATAAATGATCCAAACTAACAATCATAAAAGCGGTGATTAAAAACAGCGCCAAGTAAGATGAAACGTCCCAAGCGAAGAATGGTGATGCATTTTCAAGTGTCATAAATAATATCCGTACAAAAAAAAGGTAAAGTAAAACCTCGTTATTATATAATAAGTTCTTTTTATAGTTTTTCATATTGGAGGAAATACAATGGCATTAGCAAATTTAGAAAGAGATGCTCACGGTTACTTAGTAAACTTAACGGATTGGAACGAGGATATTGCTCAAGAAATTGCAGCAGAAGAAGGCGTTGCATTAACTGACGACAGCTTTAAGTTAATCAACTTCTTGCGTAATGAATACATTAACAACAACGCTAACCAGCCTAACGAGCGCAATATGGTTAAAGGTTTAAAATCTGATTGGGATGGAAAATTAGGCACAAAAGAATTGTATGCTTTATTCCCGAAAGGCCCTGCCAAGCAAGCGGGAAAAGTTGCTGGCCTTCCAGAGACTAGACGTAAAGGCGGTTACTAAGCTTTAGCTTTTTAACTCATAAAAAAAGGCGCTCAATGAGCGCCTTTTTTATTGTTCTATTGTTTTTTAAACTTCGACAATACTCATGCCAGCTGAATTAGACAGTTCAACAAAATTTGGAAAAGAAGTCATCACATTATCAACGCCGTTAATTTCAATTGGATAATCACATCTTAATGATGCCACTGCAAATGACATTGAAATACGATGATCATGATGAGATTCAATCATCGATGTTGGTTTTTTGAACTGTCCGCCTTGAATTTTTATACCATCTTCCAGTACTTCATTTTCAATCCCAAGAATACTCAAACCATCCGCCATTACTTGAATGCGATCTGATTCCTTTACTCGCAATTCTTTGGCGCCCGTTAATATAGTTTCTCCCTGTGCACAAGACGCTGCAATAAATACAGCTGGAAACTCATCAATAGCTAATGGCACTAATACTTCTGGAATATGAACTCCTTTAAGTTTAGATGACTGAACGCGGATATCAGCTAATAGCTCACCACCAATTTCACGCTCATTAGACAACGTAAGATTTGCACTCATTAGTTGCAATATATTAATAACACCTGTACGGGTTGGATTGACGTTAACACCTAACAAAGTAACGTCTGCTTTTGGTGCAATCGCTGCTGCCACCATAAAGAATGCTGCTGAAGAAATATCACTTGGTACTTGAATTTCAGTTGCGTTAAGCTCGCTACCACCTGTTAAGCACATTTGGTTAGCGTTAACACGAACATCGTAGCCCAATCCTTTAAGCATGCGCTCGGTATGATCACGCGTAGGTGCAGGCTCAGTTACACAAGTATCGCCATCGGCATATAAGCCTGCTAATAGCACGCAAGATTTGACTTGAGCAGATGCCACTGGTAAATCATAATGAATACTTTTAAGTTTTTGACCGCCAGTAATTTTCAAAGGTGGCTTGCCGTCATTGCTATCAATCACCGCACCCATTTCTTTTAACGGGTTGATCACTCTACTCATTGGGCGTTTTGATAATGATTCATCACCAATCAGTTCACAATCAAATGCTTGCGCTGCAAGAATGCCTGACATTAGTCTAATAGAGGTGCCTGAGTTGCCTAAATCTAGCGGGCTTTGTGGTTTTTTTAGTCCATTGATACCAACACCATGAATGGTTACATTATCGCCATCACGCTCAATTTCAACACCCATAGCTTGAAATGCTTTAAGTGTGGAAAGTGCATCTTCGCCCTCTAAAAATCCGCTCACCTTAGTAACACCTTTGGACAGCGAGCCCAACATAATAGAGCGGTGCGAGATTGATTTATCTCCTGGAACTTTTAATTCTCCTGACAACGTCGTTGCCGGACTTACTATAAACTTACTCATAATATTTAGTCTTTTAGCCAGCCATCTCTTGCAGATTTTGCATCGGAGAATAATTTCTCTAACGCTTCTGGCTGGTTGTTTTTAATCAAATTAGCGATATTATCCAAACTCTTTTGATAGCCTTCAATGTGCTTAACAATTTGTTCTGGATTGTTAATGCAAATATCACGCCACATTACCGCATCACTCGAAGCAATGCGTGAAAAATCTTTAAACCCACCTGCTGCATAATCACAAGCATCTGAATCGTTACTTATTAAATAATCCATCAATCCAAATGCTAGCATATGTGGCAAATGTGATGTCATGGCTAATAAATCATCATGCTTATTGGTATTCATAATTTCCACCTTGGCACCTATAGCCTCCCATAATCCGCTCACCGTAGCAACAGATTGAGTATTGGCATTAACTTCTGGGGTAATAATAACGCGCTTATTGTTAAACAGATTAGCATCCGCCGCTTCAACACCACTTTGCTCTTTGCCAGCAATTGGATGAGCAGGAATAAAATTCTCAGGCACCACGCCAAATACTTGTCTAGCCATATCAACTACACTAGTTTTGGTACTACCCACATCAGTCACAATCATCTTTTCTGTTACATGTGGCTTGATCATTTCTAACACTAATTTAAAACTATTAACTGGTGTGGCAATTAACACTAAATCAGTATCAGCTAACGCTTTGGAAATATCCAAAATATATTCATCGATAACATTTAATTCACGGGCTTTGATTAAGTTTGATTCATTTCTACCAAAACCAACAATGGTTTCGACTTGGTTAGATTTTTTTAAACCTGCCGCAAAAGATCCGCCAATCAAACCTACGCCAATAATACAAATTTTGTTCATCATAATAGCGATTTTAATGCATCTAAAAAATCTGATATTTCTCTAGAGGTGCCAATTGATACACGCAGGTAGTTTTTCATTTCTACCAGTCGTACAATAAATCCAAGCTCCAATAACTGCTGATAAAACTTTGGCGCATCTTCAACTTTAACAGCAATGAAATTTGCAGAAGATGGAATATAGCTTAAGCCTAATTTGGTAAACCCGTCAGACAATTGTTTTAAGCCATTTTTATTAGCAATCACTGAGCGCACAAGGTGAGATTGATCATCCAGTGCAGCAACTGCTGCTACTTGAGCGATATGATTGACATTGAACGGCTGACGAATACGATTAATATAGTCAGCAATTTTGCTACTTGATACGCTATAACCCACTCTTAAACCAGCCAAGCCATAAGCTTTCGAAAAAGTTCTAGTAATAATTAAATGCTCAAATTCCTTTAACCAGCTAATCGCTAAATCTTCTTCATCTAAATACTCAAAATAAGCCTGATCCAAAATCACGGTAATTGAAGTTGGTACGCGCGATAAAAACGCATGTATTGCCTCATTTGTTAGCAACGTACCTGTCGGATTATTCGGATTTGCAATAAAAATTAACTTGGTGTTGTCTGTTATTGCCAACAACATCGCCTCTAAATCATGGCCAAAATCTTTAGATTTTGTCACAACAGCTTGAGCGCCTAATGCTTGTGTAACTAATGGGTAAACCACAAAAGCGTATTCGGAAAATATTACTTCGTCCGTACTTTGGCAAACATAAGCTCTAGTAATGAGTTCTAAAATATCATTCGAGCCGTTACCCAGTGTAACCATATCAATTGAAACCTCAAGATGCTTACTAATCGCTTGCTTTAATTCAAAACCATTGCCGTCAGGATAGCGATCAACCTCAGTAATGGCTTTTTGCATCGCCTCTAAAGTTTGCTGACCAAGCCCCAATGGGTTTTCATTACTGGCTAATTTAACCACGCGATCAAGCCCGAGCTCACGTTGCAACTCACTAATAGGCTTGCCACCCTGATATGGCTTCAGGGATTTGATACTATCACAAACACTCATAATACAGCGACTGGGTATGAACCCAAAATGCTCATTTTTTGCACGCGATTATCTACTTCAGCCAATGCCGATTTGACTTTAACATTATCTTGATGACCTTCAATATCGATCAAGAATAAATATTCCCACTTAACCCCAGGAATTGGGTGGCGAGCAAGCTGCACCATATTAATACCTTGATCTTTAAATGGCTCAAGCAAATCTAGTAAAGCGCCAGATTCATGCTTGGTAACTACTAAAATAGAAGTTTTGTCTTCACCTGACGGCTCAACAAATTCTTTGCTTAAAATTAAGAAACGAGTGGTATTTCCAGTTCGATCTTCAATATTTTTAGCAATTCTCTCCAAGCCATACAGGCTTAGCGCTGCCTCAGAGGCAATTGCTGCAGCGCCTACTTCATCTTTAACAATTCGTGCTGCTAATGCATTAGAGGAAACTTCCTTTAAAGCTACATTTGGATAATGATTGGCCAACCAGCGCTGACACTGATCTAGCGCTTGCTGGTGCGCATAGATGGTTTTAATTTCAACAGACTGATCAGCACTCATTAACTGGTGTGCAATAGATATTTCTACCTCGCCACAAATCTTAAGATCTTGCGAATACAGCATATCTACCGTGCCGCCAATTACACCATTTGAGGAATTCTCAATCGGCACAACACCATAGTGTGCATTGCCTTTTTCTACTTGATGGAATATCTCATCGATACTACCACAATCAAGTGTAGATACGCCGTGGCCAAAATGCTTTAAGGCGGCTTCTTGAGTGAATGTACCTTCAGGGCCTAAATAAGCAATATTTAATGGTTGCTCTAAGGTAAGACAAGCTGACATAATTTCACGGAATATGTATGCCATGTCTTTGTCTTTTAATTGGCTTTCGTTACGCTCAATAATAGAGCGCAACACTTGAGCTTCGCGCTCAGGACGGTAGAAAACACTATTAACATCTTCTGCTATTTTAACTTCGGCCACTTCGCCTGCCAAATCGGCACGATTACCAATAAGCGTCTGAATTTCTTTATCCAACGCATCAATTTCAATTCGTAATTCTGCTAGTGTTTTTTTACCCATGCTGTTTCTCAAAATCTGCCATAAATTCAATTAATGTGTCCACGCCACTCTCTGGCATAGAATTATAAATACTAGCGCGCATTCCGCCCACAGACTTATGCCCTTTAAGCGCTAATAAGTTAGCATTATAAGACTTTTCTAGGAACAGTTTATCAAGACTATCATCTGCCAAAATAAATGGCACATTCATCCATGAGCGATATTTTGGATTAACTGGATTTGAATAAAAATCAGAACTATCAATTGCTGCATAAAGCTTACTGGCTTTGCGCTCATTAATAGCTTCTATTGCCTTAATGCCACCTTGCTCTTTTAACCACTCAAACACGCGCCCCGCCGCATACCAAGGGAAAGTTGACGGGGTGTTATACATGGAATCATTATTGGCCTGCGTTGCATAATCAAACAAAATAGGTTGTTTTGGCATAGCGTTACCAATTAAATTTTCACGCACTATCACCACCGTTGCACCCGCCATGCCAATGTTCTTTTGCGCACCTGCATAGATTACACCAAACTTAGAAACATCAATTTCACGCGACAAAATAGTGGACGACATATCTGCCACAATCGGCATATCTACTTCAGGGATAAAATCAAACTCTAGGCCGGCAATAGTTTCATTTGGCGTGTAGTGCAAATAAGCACTATCTTGATCAATATTCCAATTTGCAAAATCTTCAATGTCAGTAAATTTATTAGCCGTACTGTCTGTACAAATATTCACCTCACAATAACGCTGAGCCTCGGCAATTGCCTTAACTGACCAATGCCCCGTATTAACGTAGCTTGCTTTGGTTTTACCTCGTAGTAAATTAATAGGCACCATTGAAAATTGTGCAGAAGCGCCGCCTTGCAAAAATAGCACCTTGTAGTTATTTGGAATATTCATTAACTCACGCAAGTCTTTTTCGGCCTTTTGCGCAACCTGCATAAAATCAACACCACGATGAGAGATCTCCATTACTGAAGCTTTGGCATTGCCATACTCTAATAGCTCACCCTGGATTTGACGCAACACCAACTTAGGCAATGCTGCCGGGCCAGCGCTAAAATTATAGATTTCACTCATTAACAATATTCCTTAAAAATTTCAATTTATTTTACGTTAATATCACTTAAATTTTTGCTTGAAACGCGCTTAGCAATCTCAGCAAAATCCGTAATATATTCTAGCGATTTATCTGTATTTCTAACGGCTAGATATAACGTGCGCCATATGCCATTTTTTCCCAACGGTTTTAAGCTGACTTTAGCTTTTTGATCATCCGTTAGCGCCCACTGCGGCATGGTAACAACCCCTTGATTATTTAACACTAATTGCATCATCATCAACGGTAGTTCAACCTTGCGCGTGGCTTTAGGCGCTACCTTAGCTGGTTTTAAAAAATAATTAAACACATCAAGTCGATCATGACTAACCAGATAAGTCAGTAAAGTTTGATCTTTAATGTCGCCAGGGGTTAAATAAGGTTTTTTTGATAACTCACTATCAGGCGACATCACCATTAGCATTTGATAATCAAACAGCGAAAAATACTCAAACTGCTTATCTTCTACTGGATCCGAGGTTACCACCATATCCACATCATAATTTTTAAGCGCATCCATTGGCTCAAAACTAAATGCTAATGACAAATCAAAAATCAACCTTGGGTTGTTTTTCTCTAAATACATCGAGTGTAGGAATCAACCAATCAAAACAACTATGGCACTCTATGGCAATATTAAGCCGCCCACCTTCAGAATGGACCAGCTGCTTTTCTGTAATTTCAATACGAGGTAGCACATCATTAGCCAGCTCTAATAACTTTTTGCCTTGTGGTGTGAGTTTAAAAGGATCAGAATGCCTAACAAAGATTGAGCTATCAAGTAAATTTTCCAGTTTTTTAATCTGATGCGACAAAGCAGATTGAGTCACAAATAAACTATCTGCAGCACCCGATACATTGCCCTGCATATTAAGCGCTTGAATTAGTTTTAAATGTGAAATTTAAATCATGAGTAAAATTCATAATAATTATTAATATTATTATAATGATTAATATTAATAAAACACTATAATATGCGAAAAGTTTAAATCCCTGGAAGTTAGTTAAATTCTAACACTGCCCTCGCAACGGTAAAGTCCGATACATATTTAAACAACGAATTAACAACTACGATGGGTGGTGAGTTAGATTAATGCATCACCGCACAATCTGCTCTCGCTCGTTAACTATTTAACGGAGCAATTATGAATATCAAACAACTTTCTTTAGCAGCTGCAGTTTCAGCACTAACTTTTACAACAGCAACAAATGCAGTATTAGGCCCTATTCCTATTTATTTAAATACTGAATATAGAACAGATTCTCCAGTAATCGGATCTATTGCCTCAACACTTAGTTTTAATGCTGAAGATATTAAGGCAACTGGTGCTAATACTTTTTTAGATTTTTTAGCAACGATCCCAAGTGTTGGTTTGATTGATGCCCAAGGAAACATTCCTGCAATATTCATGCGTGGTAATGAATCGGACCACACATTGGTTTTAATTGATGGTGTAAGTGTGAATGATGTTTCATCAGTAGGTGGCGCCGTTGGTCATGGCTTAAAAGTTATCCCACTCAATGATATTGAAAAAATTGATATTATTAAAGGATATGGTTCAGTTCTATATGGAGCATCTGCTATTGCTGGCGTAATAACTATTACTACTAAAAAAGGCTCAAGTGGTGAAAATATTGTAGTAAGCACAAGACTTGGAACTCAAAACTCTAAGGCATACTCATTATCAGCAAACAACGGAAACAAAGACGACTTTATCAGATTTACCCACAATAAATACACAACTAACGGCATTAATTCTCGCAGTGATTTTTTAGATTCCGAAAAGGATGGTATTAGCAATACCTCCTCACAAATTAAACTAGGCAAGGGAAATTTTAATATTAGTTATTTAAAAAATAAAAATCAAACAGAGTATGACAACTGCTTCCATCCTGTCACTTTTGCCAAGATTGATAATTGCTCATCTGATAGAAAGCTTAGTAAAACAATGATCAACACAAACCATGATATTAACAGTGTTTGGAATGCAAAATTATCACTTACTCGTAGTAAAACTGATGTAACTACATATGATAACAATGTTGCCAGTTCTTTTACAAGTGATGATTATGTCAGTACAGATATCACTTTATTAAATGATATTACAATTGATCACGCTTTAATTAATATAGGTTTATCAAAAATCAGTGATAAAAACATCACGGACAATCAAAAACTTTCAAGTAAAAATATATTTATAAATTGGCAGAAAAATATCAACAATATTGATTTAAGCGCTGGGTTTAGACATATTAAACATGATGAGTTTGGTAATCATACTATTTATAACATCGGAACAGGAAAGCAATTAAGTGAAGATATCAAACTAACTGCTAACTACAATACTGCATTTAATGCTCCATCATTATATCAATCAAACGATAGCGATAACCCTGCCAAGCTTAAACCTGAAACTTCAAAAAATATTAATATTGGATTAACAAAACAACACACGTGGGGACGCTCAAATATTGAACTATATAAAAATACAGTAACTGATTTAATTACTTACGAAGACAATGGTGGCTTTCCAAATCCTGATAACTATACAAATAATGATAAGCTAACAACAAAAGGCTTGGATATGTCAGCAACAACTAGTATTGACAATTACAGCGTTACTATCAGTCATAATTACAACAGTAGTAAATTAAACGACTCTTCAAGGCAAAATGCAAGAAGACCTAAGAATATTACAAGTGTAAATATTGACAAAAAGTATGGGAAATTTAATTCTAGATTGCAGATTACAAAGAAATCTGATAGCTGGGACTTAAACACAACCAATGATAAATTAGATGGATACACGTTGTTAAACTTGTCAACCATCTATAGAATTAACAATAAAGCAAAAGCTGCATTAAATGTGAAAAATGCCACAAATAGATCGTACACAATCGCCAAAGAATACAATCAACTTGGCAGAACAATTGAACTAGGCTTGACTTATAAATTCTAAACGCACCCTGCTCTCATGGAGTAGCGGCAAGGACAGCGCTTATGCCTTGCATCTGCTCCTTAAAGACTCGAGTATTAATCTCTTGGGTCTTTTTACGACGGTCAATCAAAAGTTTGATCGGGTAGCTATGCACGCCACTCGTGTTAGGTTGTTAAAGCAACAAGCTGATGCTTGCAGGTTGCCTTTGCATATTATTGAAATTCCTTTCCCTTGCTCAAATACTGATTATGAAAAAATTATGTCAGAGTTTATCGTTAAGATTCAGAATGATAATATTGAAGCTGTAGCATTTGGTGATTTGTATTTGAAAGGTATACGCGACTATCGAATCAAACAAATGCAGGGTACAGGCATTGAGCCGATATTTCCTTGCTGGGGAATTGACACTCAAGAACTATCTAAACGTATTATCGATATTGGCATTAAGGCAAACATTACTTGCATTGATCCTAAACAAATATCAACTGATTTTGCCGGGCGTGCTTTTAATCAAAACTTGCTAGAGTCACTGCCAGATAGTGTTGACCCTTGTGGAGAAAATGGTGAATTTCACACCTTTGTGTATGACTCACCAGATTTTAGCAACCCTATCAACATTACTCAGGGTGAAACTGTAGAGCGAGATGGCTTTGTCTTTACCGATTGGCAATAACATTGACTATAATAAAACCATTAACTTTGAATAATAAGGATTTCAAAAATGACAGATCAAATCAACAAAACTAGAACTATCTTTGCTGTATTTATCATGGTACTACTAATGATTGCCACTCGTGGGCACTCTAACTGGTTGTCGGCTTTTGTGCATTTGCCTGACTTTACCATTCCGGCTTTATTCATTGCTGGCATTTACTTGCGCAAGTTTTGGGTGGCTTTTGTAATTATCATCAGTGCTATTGCAATAGATAATTATGCAATCATTCACGAGGGTGTGGGTGCTAATTGTATTACCCCAGCTTATAGCGTATTGCCATTAACTTACTACGCAATTTTCTGGGTAGGTAAATATATTAGCAGCCTAAAGCTTGATACTAGCATTATCAAAAATGCACTAATCGTTATTGCAGCAGCTAGTACTCAATGGCTTGTAGCAACCTCAAGCTACTATTTCTTTACCGCTACTTATGCAAAAACAGGCTGGGTTAATTTCCCTGAATATGCGGCACAATGGTCAATGGCTGAAACCCCATCAGTGCTTTATTGGATGGTTGCAATTTCTATCGTCTTTACGCTTAATCATCGTTATTCATTTATTAGCTTTTTCTCGACGCAGAAAAACTAGAACAAAGTCGTGCCTGACAATCAATATAAGAAGCGTATGCAGCGTAAGAAAAATCATATTGATTCTCGCATACAAGAAGCCAATATTGATAAAGGCATTATCGTACTACTAACCGGTAACGGCAAAGGTAAATCATCTTCATCATTAGGCATGGTGTGTCGCGCACTTGGCTACGATATGCAAGTAGGTATTGCCAAGTTTTTAAAAGGTGTGCAAGATACCGGCGAAGATGCATTCTTAGCCAAACAACCAAACGTACAAACTGCTTTTATGAAAACTGGCTTTACTTGGGACACCCAAGATAAAGAATACGATACCGCTATGGCAGTTGAGACTTGGTCAAAAGCACAAGGTTATTTAGAAGACAAGTCTATTGATTTGGTCGTACTTGATGAGTTAACTTATATGATTAGCTATCAGTACCTAGATGAGCAAATGATCCTTGATGCACTAAACAATCGCCCAAAAGATCAACACGTAGTTATTACCGGGCGTGCTGCCTCGCAAGGTTTAATTGATATTGCTGATACAGTTAGCGAAGTAAAAGATATTAAACACGCTTTTAGAGAAAATATTAAAGCCCAAAAAGCTATAGATTTTTAAAACTATATTTTATTTCTGGGTACAAATTCAAGTACAGTGGCATTAATGCAATATCTAGGTTTGCCATTCGGACCGTCGTTAAACACATGCCCCAGATGAATGTTTGAACTTTTTGAACGAATTTCAGTACGCTGCATACCAAAACTATTATCAGCTTTTTCAAAAACCTCACCTTCTACTGGCTTGGTAAAAGACAACCAGCCTGATTTTGAATTAAAGCGATCGCGGGTATCAAATAACGCTATGCCTGACAGTTTATCCACAAATATGCCGTCAGGTGTATTTTTAAAAATATCGTATTGCTTGCAAAATCTTCCATCTGTGGCTTTATTAAAAGCAACATCAAAAGCTTCTGATGATTTTCCAAGTTTAAACTCACCCAATGCTTTATAAAATTCACTCGGTGACATATAGCCTTGCTGGGCCCAAACCTCTTTACCATCCTTGATAAAGAAAATAGTAGGTGTTGCCCAGGTTGGTGTCTTTAAATCAAAGCCTTGTAGTGCAGTCATTGGGGCACTTCTAAGGGGAATACTGCCTTTATATTTTGAGGCTACATCTTTTTCAAATTGCAAACAATATAAACACGAACCTTTATCTTCTGCTTCGATTACTAAAATTTCCATACCACTAAGTGGCTTAACTATTTCATGCGCCACTTGCTTTTTTATAGATTGATCAAATTTCACGCCAGTAGCGTGATTAGGACAATAGCCGTTTGGATTTTTAACTAGATAATTTTGATGATAATCCTCTGCAGGCCAAAATTTATCCAATTGTTTAATCTCAGTAACAATCTTGCCATAACCTTTAGCGCTTAATAGCTTTTGAAATTTTTGCCCAGTGCTTAGTGCAATTGCTTCTTGATCTTTTGTAGTCCAATAAAGCGCCGAACGGTAATTATTACCAATATCAGCTCCTTGTCCATTTACTTGCGTTGGATCATGAATTTCCCAAAAATTCTTAATCAAAGATTCAGTTGATACCTTATCTGAATTGTAACTAACCTTGACTACTTCGGTATGATTAACCAGCGCCTTATCGACCTCAAGCTCACTTTTATCGGTGAGTCCAATATTTTCTAAAAAACTAATAAAACCTGGACTTTGAAGATTTCGATTTTTGAGCACTTGGTTATAACTAGGATTGGGATAACTACCGCCGGCATAGCCAGAGGTTGCCTCAACAACACCGTCAATTTTTTCAAAGTTTTTTTCCACACCCCAAAAACAACCCGCTGCAAATACGATTTCTAATAGCATCGTCAACTCCTTTAATGAATAGTATGTTTATTATGACGTAATATACTGAAAAATATTTGGTACTGTAAAAAACTTTCTGTAAATTCACCAAAGACACTTGTTTGAATTTTTGCTTTCCTTACTCCCAAGCTTCTGCTTGGGAATGCATATCTAATTACCACCTTCTAAACAAACAACAACACTCCCAAGCAGGGGCTTGGGAGTGAGAGTTAATTTGAGATTGGGAACAATGATGGCGAGGTAACTTCGCCTGGTAATATAGCCATAGTTACTTTTTCACTATACTGGGTTTTGGTATTGTGAGTTTAAAATTAGGATTTTTTAAAAGTTCTATTATTTCTTGGTAGGTGTTAATTCTTGTGGGTTTTAGTCTTGCTCCTGCTCTGCTAATCAGTAACGTTGGTTGATAGCCTTGTATATGGGCAAATAAAGAAAAATCAGCCTGTTTTTGTGGGTAAAGCATCGGCAAAAAATGATTAACAAAGCCTAGGGTCATCGCATCTACAAGATTGCTATTACCTCTATTTTTTTGCATCAAATAGTACCGTACAATAAAGTTGATAGCATAATTGAGTATTTTGATTTGGGTTGTTGCCACTAATATTGAAAAAATCTAATAATTTTGTATCTTGTGCTAATTCTTGAAAGAATTTTTTATCATCAATCGGTACTATATAGTTGCTGTATTGGGATATTGGGTCGATAATATTTTTTTTGTTCTAGTGTTTGAAAGAAGCGCTCATAAAATAGTACATCACCACGAATAAATGCAATTTTCATTTAAATGCAATTTTCATTGCTTTTGGCAAAACAATACCATCAGAATTTACAATTACCTCTCCTGAATGAATTTTTTTAGAGTGGTAATAACTGCTTAAATAGCCAGTAATTTTTGAGCTAATATGTGAAAGTTTTCTAGCCATTGTTAGTTAGATGAGAATTGTTTTGTTTTCAATGCTCAACAGCCTCCTTAAGTATTTTCAATCATGTATTGTAAAGCCTGATGCAGGTATTCAACCGTAATAATTTTTAACCCTTTCAATGACTTTTTAGGTGAGTTTCCCTTTGGTATGATTGCAATTTTAAAGCCGTGTTTTTGTGCTTCTGACAAACGCTCAATGGCATTGTAAACTGGGCGTACCTCGCCAGTAAGGCCCACCTCACCAAATGCAATCCAATCATTAGGAATGATTCGGTCTCTCAGGCTCGACATAATAGCCAGCATTACTACCAAATCAGAGGCGGTTTCATTCACCTTTATGCCGCCAACTACATTGACAAATACATCTTGATCGTGTGTAGCCACACCGCCATGCTTGTGTAATACTGCTAATTGCAGTGCTAGGCGATTTTGATCCAGACCAACACACACACGTTTAGGATTGCCGCTAGCCTGATCAACCAAAGCTTGCACTTCTACCATTAATGGGCGAGTCGCTTCACGTGTTACCATCACCATAGAGCCTGGAGATGGCTTAGCTTGATTAGATAAAAATATAGCCGAAGGATTGTCTACTTGCTGCAAGCCTGTTTCACCCATGGCAAACACACTGATCTCATTCACCGCACCAAAGCGATTTTTTACCGCGCGGATAATACGATAGCGCCCGCCTGCATCGCCCTCAAAATACAATACCGCATCTACCATGTGCTCAAGAATTCTTGGGCCAGCAAGTGCGCCACCTTTAGTAACATGGCCAATCATTAGTAAAATAGTATTAGTGTGTTTGGCAAATTGAGTTAGTTGCGCGGCGCAATCACGTACTTGGGTCACCGAGCCTGGCGCTGAAGTTGAACCATCAGTCACCATGGTTTGGATCGAATCAATGACAATAATTTTTGGCTTAACTTCCTTGGCCAGCTTAATAATTTTTTCTAAATGGGTTTCGCTTAATAGCAAGATATCTTCATTAATACCCAGGCGAATCGCTCGATCGCTAATTTGTTGTGCCGACTCTTCACCACTCACATATAAGGTTGTATTGGTTTTGTTAATAGCCGCCATGGCTTGTAAGATAAGGGTTGACTTACCAATACCTGGATCACCACCAATTAATACCACCGATCCATCTACCAGGCCACCACCCAAAGTGCGGTCAAGCTCACTCAAACCCGTGCTTAATCTAGCTCTATTTTCAGTTTTAATCTCTGCTAGGTTTTGCACTTTAGAAGCGGGAAGATCTTGCAAACTTGCAGGCTTTGATGAAGTAGCCTGAGACAAGACAACTTCTTCTAAGCTATTCCATTCTTTACATGTTAGGCATTGTCCCGCCCATTGTGACTGCGAAGCGCCACATTCTCTACAAACAAATTCAACCTTAATTTTTGCCATGCTAGCCCATCCTTAATGAATATGGAAAAATTCTGCAAGATACTAAGTTATTAAGTTATTAATTGCACGGCAAATTTTAAAATTGATAGTTATTCTTAACAATGAAAAATTTAACAAAGCAAGAAATGACTTAGCGCCCTTCCCTACGGGACTTAGCCAGATTTTCATTATCTGTATTATTTTTTGGGTCATGACAACTTAAGCGACTCTTTTCTGAACATTTCAAGTGTAAATTAAACATATTTTTATTCATTCCTTTAAATTTTACCAGCCTTGTTTTGGCATAACCCCAAAATGATTCTATGCCGTTAATAGGTGCATTACCACGAGCAAATTCATTCTTGCTATGATGTACTCTAAAATGCTTCTTATAGCCAAAATCTACTAAATCATTATACCCTCGACAACCATCAGAATGGATGACGCTTTTCAATACTAATTTTACCCTTGATAATCCTTTGTAGGGTAGTACTCTTGCAGTTTGGAATAATCTCAGTGTAAACCTTATCACCTCTTTTTAGCAAGCCAAAAACAATGGTTTTCCCTAAGGCGCCACGGCCGCGTTTTCCGCGGACGCGCCGTGCGCCAAAATAGCTTTCATCGACTTCAATCTGCCCCACTAGTGGGGCAGATTGAAGTATGGATAGTTCTACAATTCTAAGCCTAATAGCGGTTAAATATTTGTTGATTGTTTGTCTGCTCAATCCTGTTAATTCCTTGATTTGAACTGCGTTCAAATCAAGAGAAAAATACTTAATTATTTCTCTAAATTTCTTCTCTGAAATACGGGAACGATTTACATACTTGTTCTTTACTTTCATAACGGTACTTTAACATGATTTTAAATATGCTTAAGTTGTCATGACCCAAGTTTTATTATTAAGAGACCTTTGCATAAATAAGGATGATTAGAAAAATGACAGATTTTATTAATTTGGGAATTTTTTAAATCCACTTCTAGCAGGGTTAAGGGTGTTTTTAAAAAGTTTTCAAATTGATGAAAGATGGTGTTTTGATGATTGTTCATATTTATGCAAAGGTCTCATTAAGTAAATTAATACTGCATATTCATTCTTTAAAGCCGAATAATCCTTATACAAAGGCTTTTTAAATTATTTTTTGGCCTAAAGCAAAAAAACAGGTGCAAAATTACATTATAATAGCGAGTATATTTTTTAGGACATATAAGATAAAGATGAAAATACAATTAAAAAACAAAAAAACTAACCAAGCACTCACATCTCTAGGCTGGGGGGGGGGCACACTCCCTAGTGCACTAACCAAGCTTAAGCACTTTTTAGCTTTTAGTGCTTTAAC